>JAMCWV010000233.1 GCA_023481025.1 Gammaproteobacteria bacterium | reverse complement strand
CGGCGATCCGGCGGCAAATAGAAGCTCGCAATATAGGTCGCCGGCATATCTTCAATGAGCTCCGGGCTGAAGATCATAAAGAAGTTTGGCTGCATGGTGTTCCAATCAACATCACGAATATTGGTCACTGGCACGGTGAATTCATTGCCGCCGACGCGGAAGCTCAACTCATCGCCTAGACCAATATCAATGCGTTCAGCCACTTGCGACTCGACTGAAACGCCACGCTCACCGGGCGTAAACCACTGCCCTGCCCGCAAGGTGTTTTCCGCAGGCAAATCTCGCTGCCAAGTCAGCTGCAGTTCGCGGCCAAAGCCTTCCCGAAACTCGCTGTCGTCGCGCTCTTCTTTGGTCACCTCGTCTCGCACTGGAATCCCGTTAATCGCTGTTAATCGCCCAGGGATAATCGGATACAACTGCGTCGCGCGAATCGACTCGCGTTCAAACATGGCCTGCATGGGCTCCACTTGATGCTCAGCAACATTCACGACAAAGTAATTCGGTGCGTCATCTGGGAGTTGCCCACGCCAGTCTTCCAGTAGTTCATGGCGCAGCGCCAACACCAATAAAAACAACATCACGGCCACTGAAAAGCTGAGCATTTGCAGGCTGTTTTCACGCGAGCGCCGCTGCATGCCGGCCATGGCCAAGCGCCAACTGCTCCCGGCTTGCATACCCGCCTGTCGGCTCGCCCGAATAAACAAGCGGCTAATGCCTAACAGAATCAGCATGGCCAAAATACCGCCGACGAACAGCGCAAATGACAGAATGACACTGCCACTGTACAGCACCATCAGCAAAAACACCGTCCCGCCGGCTAAACACCAGTGAATCCAACGCGACAAACCCGACGCGGTTAGCTCGCGGCGCAGCACTCGCAATGGCGGTACTTTCATCAACCGCAGCAACGGATACAAGCTAAACATGAGCGCACATAAGAAGCCGGTACCAATTGCCAGCAAATAGGGTCCGTTGCCAGCTACAGGCAATTCGTACCCAAGCTGAGCACTCACATACCAGCTCACCACCGCTTGCAGTAACACCCCAAGCAACACGCCAACCGCAATACTCGCTGCGGTTAACAGCAGCAAGTGCAGCGAGAAGATACGGGCAATCTGGCGCGTGCGCCCACCCAAGGTTTTCATCACGGCAACGGCATCGTAGTTGCGTTGCGCATAGCGTTGTGCGGCAACGGCAACAGCGGTTGCGGCTAATACCACACCTAACAAGCTCGCCAGCAGCATAAATTGCTCAGCCCGTGAGAGCGCCGCAGACAAAGGCGAGTCGCCGTCTTGAATGTTTTGCCAACGCTGTGTCACTGGGTCGAGTTGCGGCACAAGCCAACTCTCGAAGCGCTGTAAGGCTTGCGGTTCGCCGGCAAATAAATAGTTGTAGTTCACCCGGCTACCTGGCTGAATCAAGCCAGTTGCGGCGAGGTCGTCATTATGAATCAGTACGGTTGGGCTGTCGGTAAACACGCTAAAGCCCGAATCCGGTTCGTGGCTCAGCACCTGCGTGACAATAAATGTTTTGTCGCCAACTTCGAGTTCATCGCCGAGTGCCAATCCAAGCTGCTGAAACAGAGAGCCCTGCACCCAAGTTTCGCCAGACGCCGGCAATCCATCGGCAACCACACCTTGGGTAAATGGCGCATCAGCAATTTCCAAGTGACCGCGCAACGGATAGCCATCCGTGACCGCTTTCACATCGACTAACGCCATTTCACCATGGGCAAAGGCCATCGAGTTAAATGTCACACGACGGGCGCTCGCGACACCGTCGCTGTCTGCGCGCTCAAGCCACTCAGTCGGGATTTCTCCACCGCGACTGCGTAGCACTCGATCAGCTGCTAAAAACTCAGCACTGCGTTCCATGAGGCCTGCTTGCAAGCGCTCACTAAACATCGACAAGGACAACACAGCACACACCGACAGCACTAGCGCTGCGGCCATGATGGTCAACTCACCCCGGCGCAATTCGTGTTTAAGCAATCGCCAGGAAATTTTATGCCACATCCGCTTGCTCCAGAATCCGTCCGTCTTCAATCCGCAGGATGCGGTCACACTTCTGCGCCAGTTTTTCGTCGTGCGTGACCATAATCAGCGTGGTACCAAACTCGCGATTCAGCTCGAATAATAAATCTTCAATCAGCCCGCCGGTTTTTCTGTCGAGATTCCCGGTTGGCTCGTCGGCGAACAAAATTTGTGGCTGACCAATAAATGCACGGGCGATGGCAACGCGTTGCTGCTCACCACCAGACAACTGATTTGGATAATGAGTTAAGCGCTCACTTAGCCCCACTTTCGCTAACAGGTCACGCGCTTGCTCTTCGGGCTTAGACGCGCCGGCAAGTTCGGCCGGTAACATCACGTTCTCGAGCGCGGTTAAACTTTGAATCAGAAGGAAGGACTGAAAGATAAAGCCAATCTTCTCGCCACGTAAAATTGCACGTTGCTCTTCATCCAAATCGTTCAGTTTTACGTTATCAATAAAGATGTCGCCGCTTGACGGCAAATCAAGACCGGCTAACA
>JAMCWV010000124.1:1566-2537 GCA_023481025.1 Gammaproteobacteria bacterium | reverse complement strand
TCACCAGGGCGATCAGCACACTCATCATGCGATACACTATCCGGGACGTCAGGTTTGCATTTTTGGTTTTCACACATCAGAATGTAAATCTGATGTCATTTTTTAGCCGAAAGTAAAGTCAAAGCCTCTCTCGATTGCGCACTGATCGTAGTGGACGGTTATCGTTGTCTGGTTCTGGCCACCTGATTCAATACAGAGCCAAAGCACAATGCCCAACACTTCACCAGTTCCCGAATAACGTCCATAATCTGAGTTCGGGTCCTCAAGCAACATCATGCACTCGCCGAATGTGTGATCAGCCGCCCATGTGCACTCAGCAAAGCAGGAACACTGTGGGTATGGAAACACTGCAGGCTGTCGAAAGGCGACAATAGATAGTCGCCATCCTCCCCGGTTCCAGCCAGGCTGAATGTGTGGAGAGCCAAGCACAATGCAGCCGCGTGTATGGTTGAGCACAGGCGCTGCCCAAACAGCTTGCTCTAGGCACTGACTCAGCCAAATCACAAACTTGTGTGCCTCAGCGTGTACCATAAGATCAAACGATGGGAGGTCCACAGGACACATCGCCACCCTTGTTTCCGCTTGCCGGTCAGTTACAATCATCTTAACCTCTCTTACTGCTACCTCAGTAAGTAGGCCAGATTCATGCCAGTGCTGCTAACATTGGCATGAATTGTTTAATCAAAATAAGGCACCGAGATATACCCGGCTGCTTGCTCCCTGGTCCGCTCCCCTCGCCGATCATATGCCTTGGTTGTATCTACGCTGCTATGCCCAGCCAACTCAGCAATGGTCGCGCCATCTACGCCTTTATCCCAAAGGTCACTGATCCAACTGCGCCTGAAGTCATGCCAAGTCACATTCTGAACACCTGCTTGCTCCGCCCGCTTGCTCAAGATGAAATGCGTCGCCGTAGTGCTGATTTGCTGCGCAGTGTCGAGTTTGCCGCCCTTGTTGATCGCGCAGAATAG
>JAMCWV010000124.1:0-1556 GCA_023481025.1 Gammaproteobacteria bacterium | reverse complement strand
AATAGCGCCCCAGCCTCGGATCCCCGGTATGTAAGCCACTTGTCCATGTAGCGCTTGGCACCGTTCTTCACATAGGCCAACCGTTCCTTATCGCCCTTGCCAATCAAGCGAATGGTACCGGTTGCTTTGTCGTAAAGTGCCAAAGCCAACTCTGCGATTTCTTCTCGCCGTAGCCCTGCGCTGCGGGCCAATGCAATCATGGCTGCATCACGTGCACCGGCTGGCGTCTTGTCGCCGGCACATGCACGAAGTAACAGTTCAACCTCGCCGACATCCAAGTAGCGCCCTGCGGGAAGCCGGCTGCCGCGTTTCTCTTGTATGTCTCTAATCCGTTCGTGTATCTCGCTATCCATCAAATTCAAGCGCCAGGCTGCCCGTGCTACTCCCTTCATGGCTGCAAGAGTTTTCTTCCTGGTCGCCGGCGCATATTCGTTAAGTTTCGACATGACTGCCGCGACGTGGGCCGCTGTGAGTGTGGACCAATCCACCTGGCGCCAATCGCGTGTACCAATCAGGACTTGCGCAACAGTGTTGAGTGCTGATTCCTGACCGGCTCGGCTAACTTTGGTCTTAAGACTCGCGAGGTAGGCGGCTGCCGGTTGCGCATTCACGAGCTCACTAGTCGCCGGCTGATTGCTAAGGGTCAAACTTTGTGGCATGGCACCTGCTCCAGATGAAACGGTGGGGCTTACTGCCCCACCACGTAACCCACACGGATATAAAGCCCGGTCATATCAAACTTAGTTGCTGGCACTTCGGCCTTGGCGCTGCGTTCGACGATCGCGCCTACAAGCTGGGTCTTTGTCATGCCTTCGGTGCTGATGCCCATTGTTCGGGCCAGGTCGCGGAGTTGTGCGGTTGTGCGCTTCATATACGCAGTGATGCGCTCGCCTCGTTGAATCGGGGTCAAATCTTGAATTGCCATTGCGCTACCTCACTTTGGTTTGGTCGATTGCTAGGCGCTGCTAACACCTTGCAATCCTAATTAGAACTCAGGTTCTATTAAGGGATTATAGGGGATGGTAATTCCATTGTCAATAGGGAATTAAGGGCGGTGACTGGTTGCTGCCTATGGCAGGGTACAGGAAGGTAAATAGGCTAATCGGCCTTACTCTGCAAGTCGGGAAGCCTATTGCGCATTTTGTGCATTTTGGATGTCATTCTTGAACAGTCCCCATTCACGCACAAAAAGTAGATACTGGTTGTGAGCTTCATCGTACATCCCGGTATCGACGCTACACGTGCTACACGCTGGCATTGCAGATGCCAGCAAGTAGGAAAACTGCTGAATATAGTAAGCAGCATTCATCAGGTGTGCATGCGCGCCTTGGTATCGGCTGGGTGGGTTCAGCGAGTAAACAGCACTGATGTTGCTGGATAACTTGGCGAGAGCATCCGTCGTCTGTTGGCGCCACGAATGCGTCCTCATTACACGGTAATTCTTGCTTGATTGCTCAAGTAGGGTCCTAACAGTAGCCAAGTCCTGTTCAAAGATAGTGACTGTAGATTGTGCCTGCGCCAGATACTTATCTTCTTTCACAGCATCTTGCTGATCC
>JAMCWV010000063.1 GCA_023481025.1 Gammaproteobacteria bacterium | reverse complement strand
GCGCTTACCGCTTCTCGGTTGAAGCCCTGAACGATGGCCGCGCGGTTCCATATGACTCATTGAATTACGCCGAAGTTGTGGCGGTAAGCACCGGCCACGCCGATGGCTTACGCCTTGACCTCGGTGGCATTTTTGATCCAGTCCGACTGGATGATATACGTCAGGTGATCTGACACGTGAAGCCGTCGCTGATGTGAATAATTAGTATGGCGGATGAAAAAACTAACTGAAGTTACAGATTTAAATAAACAAGGAGCTCAATTATGAGTTTTTCACAAGCACTAAGCGGTTTACGTGTTTCCGCAGAAAGCCTGAACGTGGTGAGTAACAATATTGCTAACGCACGTACAGTCGGCTTTAAATCGACCAGCATTCGCTTTGCGGATGTTTATTCTGACAGCCGCGTTGGTATGGGTGTTAAGGTGGGTGGCTTGGTTCAGAACTTCGGTGCTGGTAACCAAGAAACCACTAACCGCAATTTAGACCTCGCAATTAGCGGTAATGGCTTTTTCCGATTGACGCAAAACGATCAAACCGTTTACTCACGGAATGGTCAGTTTAGTATGACCAAAGATGGCCACTTAATTAATGCGCAAGGTGCAAAGTTGACCGGTTACAACCGTGGTGTTGCACCGGGAACCGCACCAGAAGCGATTCGCATTCCCGCCGATGGCATTCAAGCCCAGCCAACCAGTAACGTGAATGCGGCATTTAACCTCGATGCACGTGTTGAGGAAGTTGATCCAAACAACTTTGATCCAGATGACCCAACGACCTACTCGTATGTGAGCAATGTCTCCGTCTATGACTCATTAGGTACGCGTCAAGACGTTCGAATTTTCTTCTTTAAGACGGGCGAGAATGATTGGCAAGCTGGCATCATGATTGATGGCGACGATGACGTGCGTGACCTTCAAGACGTAGAATTCCAAGCCGACGGCACCTTATCTGCAGCGACCGTATTGAGTTTCAATTTTGATCCGGGTACTGGCGCGAATGAAGTTGAATTCGAACTCGACCTTACCGGAACCACACAATTCGCTAACAACTTTGAAGTCAGCTCAATGGTTCAGGACGGCTACACCTCAGGTTCATTGTTGCGTCTGAACGTCAATGAGCAGGGTCAAATTGTCGGTACGTACACCAACGACCAACAGCAAGTTCTTGGCACATTGGCTTTAGCGAGCTTCCAAAACAACGAAGGCTTGCGAGCGATCGGTAATAACGTCTGGAGCGAAACTGCCGACTCAGGCAGCCCAATTATTGGTATCCCCGGACAAGCTCAGTTTGGTCAAATTGCCTCCGGTGTGGTTGAAGCGTCAAACGTTGATTTGAACCAAGAGCTGGTCGACTTGATTATCGCGCAGCGTAACTATCAGGCCAACGCGCAGAGTATCCGAACTCAAGACGAAGTTCTGCAAACCACAGTTAACTTACGTTAATGGATAAGGCGCTAGCCTGAACGCTAGCGCCGCTTGTTTTTGAGGAGCGCGACATGGATCCGATGATTTACACCGCGATGAACGGTGCACGAAACTCGCTTGATCGCCAGGCGACGATTACGCACAACTTAGCGAATGTGAATACCAGTGGTTTTCGGCAGCAACTTGATGCAACCCGCGCAGTACCGGTAAATGCCCAAGGCATGATGGACACCAGAACGGCTGCGGTCGCGAGCACACCGAGCTTTGACTCAACGGCCGGGCCGGTAAATCAGACCGGGCGCCCATTGGATGTCGCGATCCGCGGTGAAGGTTGGTTGTCAGTTCAGGCACCTGACGGCACGGAAAGCTATACCCGTCGTGGCGATTTAAGTATCGACGAAAACGGCATGTTGAATAGTAACGGCCGTCCGGTGTTAGGTGACGGTGGCCCGATTATGGTGCCGTTAGGCGCGCAGTTAACCATCGGTGAAGATGGTACGATTACCGCATTGTCGCCGGGACAAAACCCGGATGAAGTCGCAGAAATCGATCGCTTGAAACTGGTAACGGCACAGCCGGGCCAGTTAGTTCGTGGCGATGACGGCTTATTTCGCAGTGTTACGAACGCACCATTGAACGCGGATGAGAATGTACGCATTGTCAGCGGTGCCCTGGAAGGCAGTAACGTCAGTGCCGTCGAAGCCATGGTTGCGATGATTAGTAATCAGCGCATGTTTGATATGCAAATGAAAGTCGTTTCCACTGCAGACGAGAACGCACAACGTGCGAACAGCCTGCTGTCGATGTCTGGCTAAGCAGTAGGGTGAGGAGAGAACAATGATCAAGTCATTATGGACAGGTAAAACCGGTCTGGAAGCACAACAATTTCAGATGGACGTGATTACCAATAACTTAGCAAACGTTAATACCACAGGCTTTAAGCGTTCACGCGCGGTGTTTGAAGATTTGCTCTATCAGAACATGCGCCAACCCGGTGCAATGAACAATGCCCAAGACCGTTTGCCCTCAGGCTTGCAGTTGGGTACAGGTGTCCGTGCCGTCGCAACTGAACGTTTACACACCCAAGGTAATTTAATTAATACCGAAAATTCG
>JAMCWV010000014.1 GCA_023481025.1 Gammaproteobacteria bacterium | reverse complement strand
CGTTGCAGCATCTGGCCGCCGTCACGGTTCAGCGGTATCCAACTAAAACCGATATGCTCTCTGCTTGGGAATACGCTCATAATGTCGAACGGGATCGTTAAGAAAAACCCTTTCGAGAAGCTGCCTTCGCCATAATCGGTGCTCGAAACGTCGGTGAACGATGCCCATGCACCAACCGTGACGCCACTGTCGAAGCGGCGCCGGAAGGTCACGTTGACACCTTTGTCGCCGGCTAAGAACTGCCCTGCGCGCAAGGTCACCAATGAGTCGTGCAACCATGGCACTTGATAATACAGCGAAACAAAGCCGGTCACTTCGTTGTAGTTGCGGAAGCCAAACGCACCATTAAAGTCGCGCTGCCACACTTGGTTGACGTCGACACCCACGGCCCAATTTCGGTCCAGCGGGCGGTACAACAATTCACCACCGACGCCACCATACATGCGTTCGAGCATCCCGCCGTAGGCCATGGCATACACGTTGTCACTCAAACGGTCGTAATAGGTTGCCTGTAAGGTGTCGAGCCAAATGTCATTCAACATGTACTCGCGCACATAAGTACGTACCCGCGGCACTGGCAAGTGGTCAAACGCATCAACGGTAAAATTAAACTTGTCGAAGTTGTTAAACAGGTTCACGCCAACCTCACCGAACAACTCCACATTCGGCGACAACCAACGGCGCGCAAAGGCTTTCACACCCACTTGGTAGAAATGGAAGGTTTCTGGCGCACCAAAACTCTGCACCACGTGCGGCTTCATGCCGTAACTGTTGCTAAAGCTGTACTCCGGGTTATACACCCACAGTGAATCGTCGACCGCCGACATATCGGCCGCCTCAGAACGCACAAACAGCGACGACGTATCGCGCGGGCTCACATCAGGGTCACGGTTGTCCACGGCGGCTTTAAAGGCTTCGGCGTCGACCGTGGTTTTCACCATCGGCATAAACGTACTTTGCTCAACAAATTCGTAGGTTTTTACCGAATCCGGCAGCTCCGCTGCAAATACCCGCGACGCGCGGTCGATCATGTCTTGGCCGTCACGTAAACGGCGTGGGTGCGCATACATGGTCACCACCTGCTCGTCTTCGTCGCCATGCACCAGATAACGCCCGCCGGAATAGGCATATTGACGCTGCAAACTTCGATTCACACTGCGCCAATTTACTGCGTCGACATACTCATACGTGCGCTCAGCATCCGGCTGTGGTTGCACCGGTGCATTCATAATCTTCGGCTGCGACAAGGTATTTAAGTTTGTCCGCAAACTAAACCCGAACGTAAAGGTGTCGCCGCGCTCGTAGCCTGCATACAGGTCGAAGAAATGATTCACCCGGTAATTCAGGCCGACGTTAATTGGCGTGCGTGGCGTCATGTCGGTTGAAGCATATTCTGTCGTATAATTATTACTGTCATACTCGACTTTGACCCGCAGCGGTGCCCATGGGGTCTGGTATTCTACGCCAGCAAATAAGGCCATTGGCCCCCGAAACCACGAGTCATATTCGAATTTACCACCACTACCACTAAACCCTTCAGGACGTTCACACATGTTGTCGACCAAGCTGCAAAATGGCGAATCGAAATGGTCGCGGGTACCCATGCGCCCAAACCCAGCCCCAAGGCTAAAGTCGAACGGGCCGTATTGTTTACTGGCCACCAAATATTCCGCCGCAAACAAACCGGTACCACCAATGTCTTTAATGCCTAACGCCACTTGTGGAAAATACGCTGTTTCTTGCCACAGGCGCATTTTCAAATCGAAACCTTTGTCGGTGTATATATTATTGCCACTAAACCCTGGCGAATTACTGTACAGCCGGCTTGGCACACGCACATAAAAACCGGTCGCTTCCACCCAATCGAGCACTTGCAAACTCACCGCATAGCGCTTGTATTCGTTCATGTCGGTGTAGCTGATGCGCAATTCGCCCTCTTCACCAAAGCGTGCATTAGGCATTTGCACTAAGCCCGCACCACCGTAATTGCCACTTGTTGCGCCACCGGGTGTCGCAGGGCGTGAGAGGCGCGTCCAATGGTTCGCTGCCTTAGGCTCAGACGAGCTTCTTGTTATATTTCGCTCAGCAGTAGGCGCATTCCGTTCAACAGCAACAACCTCGTCACCGCCACTGACAAAATGCTCAAGTAATGCCGGCAGGCTGTCATGTAAATGCCGATAGGCACGAGGCAAGCGCCACTTTTCAAAGCCAAGGAATAATGCGTCGCCGGGCAATAACTCATGGGCTTCGGCATTGTGCATGCCCCAAGGTAGTTCTTTTATGTGGTCGGCTTCTGCACTAGAACCAGAACCAGAACCAGAACCCGAACTAGAACCAGAACCAACATGCCAAACTGTGTTTTGATTAATCACACCACCGGCACTTGCGACACGAGATGTCGCACCAGAGCCAATCACATACCCACGTACGGTTTGCCGTGGCACGTGCGCGCTCGCAGCGGCTGCACCTGAGTCAACAGCCGTGCCTGAATCAGCGCCAGCGCCTGAGTCAACGACAGCACCAGAAAGAAAACCCAGCAGCCATACATGATCTGGCCGCGGTGGTAACCACAATTGGTACTGCCCTGGCGGTAATAAAGGGTTGTCGGCGATGTGTTGGCGCGCATCAGCAATATCAATACCACCATAAGGCTGAAACCCTAATTGCCACTGACGAACTTGCGCGGCCATGGCGTCGGCCTTTGCCGCTTTTGCTGCATTGTCTGCCCCACCTTTTCCGCGCCAATAGTTGGCGAGTCCATTCAGGTCGGCTAATACGGCTGAGCGCGCTGCTTCAACCTCGGGTTGGCGATCCAACAGAATTAAGCGTGCTTGCGGCCAATACACTTCGTGTGCTTCTGCAGACGAATTCTCACCAGCAAGCGCATGTTGACCATTAGCGATCACATATTCCAACAGTTGCGACAAGCGCACCGGCTCGGCAATACTCAGCTCGACGTTGTCGTTAATCCGAATTTGCCGCAGCGCCTGCGCTGTGCTCGATGCCTCACCAGCAGTAGCAACACCAGCAGTTTCATCAGCATAAGCCATTCCCACAAAACCAGTGCTCAAAGCTCCAGTACACACGAGCGCAACCGCGCAGGCCACAGCAGTTCGTTTCATCATTTATCGGCCCACCCATTTCACTTGTGTTAACTGCAGCTCATCGGCACCCGGTGCTAATGTCTGGCGACTTTTCACCACATGGCCGTCGGCTTCCACCCAAAACTCGTTGACAAATTTGCCCGTAGAGCCGGCCACACCCACAAACTGACCACGCTCAACAACATGGTAAACAGACGCAGCGCCAGCGGGTAATTCCAACGACTGCGGACCGCTTGCGACAAATTGTGACGCAGCAACCACGGAATAGCTTTCGCCATTGACGGTATAGTCGACAGTGCGTTGCCAAGCCGCTTCACCAACACCACTGCGCACCATGTCACCAATGGGGTCGGCACTGCCTGAATAGGTGGCCAGAATGCGGTAGTCACCCATGCGGCTCACGCGCTTCACCCGGCCGTTTTCGGTCACCAGAGTTTCTTGGTCGGCACTCACCCAGTGGTATTCGTAACCGCTACCAACGGGGTCAATGTAGCCAAGCACTATGGTGGCTTGGCCACGGCTGCCGAGGCGTGCGTATTGCACGGTATAAGGAAAGGCTTCGATTTCTTCTGCACTGAGTACGATGTCTTCTTGACCTTGAAAATACAGCTGCCAAGTTCGTTGCAGGTCATAGGTGACCGAGGAGCAACCGCTGACGGCAACAGCGCAAACAGCCGCGCACACTGTTGCCCGTACACACGAACGAAATCGATTCATAACATCGCCTTTTTGTTGTTATTTCGCTTCAGTAAACTGTAGCACTTAATCGGAATTAAACAGGTCGCGGGTGTAAACTTTTTCTGCGACGTCTTCAAGCTCAGCGGCCATGCGATTCGACACAATCACGTCGGCTTCGGCTTTGAACGCGTCGAGGTCACGAATCACCCGCGACTTAAAGAAAGTCTCTGCTTGCAGCACCGGCTCATACACAATGACTTCAATGCCTTTGGCTTTAATGCGTTTCATCACCCCTTGAATGGCCGACGCCCGGAAATTATCGGAACCGGTTTTCATCACCAAACGGTACACACCCACAACTTTCGGATTTTTGCGAATTATCGAGTCCGCAATAAAGTCTTTACGCGTGCGGTTCGCTTCAACTACGGCTTGAATCAGGTTCTGTGGCACGGCGTCGTAGTTGGCCAATAACTGTTTGGTGTCTTTCGGTAAGCAATAGCCGCCATAACCAAAACTTGGGTTGTTGTAATGGCTACCAATGCGCGGGTCGAGCCCTACCCCTTCAATAATTTGCTTACTGTCTAGATTATGCAGTTCGGCGTAGGTATCAAGCTCATTAAAGTAAGCAACACGTAAAGCTAAGTAGGTGTTGGAGAAAAGCTTAATCGCTTCGGCTTCAGTACTGTCGGTAAACAGCACAGGCACGTCTTTCTTTACCGCGCCTTGCAATAACAACTGTGCAAAGTGCTCGGCACGCTCGGAGCGTTCACCAACGATAATCCGTGACGGGTACAAGTTGTCGTACAACGCCTTGCCTTCACGCAAAAACTCCGGCGAAAAAACGATATTCTCAGTGCCAAAACGCTGCCGTGCCTCGGCGGTAAAACCAACCGGCACGGTCGACTTAATCACCATCATGGCGGTTGGGTTTAACGCCATCACTTGCTGAATAACCGCTTCCACCGACTTGGTATTAAAGAAATTACTGACTGGGTCGTAGTCTGTCGGTGTGGCGATAATCACTACCTCGGCACCCACGTAGGCTTCTTCTGGATTAAGAGTTGCGGTGAAGTTCAGTTCTTTTTCGGCCAAAAACTGTTCAATTTCGGTGTCCTCAATGGGCGACTGACGGTTATTCAGCAGTGCCACTTTCTCTGGCACGATGTCTACGGCAACCACCTGATTATGTTGCGCCAAAAGCATGGCATTTGACAGACCCACGTAACCGGTACCGGCGACAGCAATTTTTTTCATGTTCTCATCCTTATAGAAGTACTTCATTGCCAGTTAGCCGTCACTGCGACGGAGTAACTGTTCATCAATTTCAATATGTTGTTGTTTGCCAAGCATGTCGAGCAGCACTAAGCAGCGGTCCTCGCCTTTTGGCATTTCATACACGGCTTTTAAGCCAATAAAGGGGCCGTCGGTAACTTCCACTACTGTGCCAGCCGCGAAACTACCTGACGCCTTACCTGCTTCGGCAGCTTTGTTTTTAGTCAACTCGGCAAGTGCAAGCAGCTGCTGCATCACTGCGTCAGGAATTGTCGCAGGAATACCACCAAAGCGCACAAAGGCTAATACCCCGCGAGTACTACGTAGCGCATTAAAATTTGCTGTTTCGGTGTCAAGCTGCACAAACAAGTAACCAGGGAATACGGCTTCAATAACGGTTTGGCGTTTACCGCGCAAACGCTTGGTGATCGCCATTTGTGGCAAACAGGTCACATAGCCTTGGTTTTCCACGTTCAGCTTGGCGCGATCTTCTTGGCGCGCTTTACACTGGAGCACAAACCATTGCTGCATTAGTCGTTCATCCACTTCAGAATTGCTTGGGTTGAGACATCAAAAGTTGCCGCGTGCTCTCCACTCTTCCCACTAGAAGCAATTGCCGCATATGTGCTTTCGGCGATTTTTTTACCGAGCTCGACGCCCGGTTGGTCAAATGAGTTTAGTCCCCACACCACGCCTTGGGTAAAGACTTTATGCTCATAGGCAGCAATAATCGCGCCGAAGCTTTCGGGGGTTAGTTCTTTTAATGCAAACAAGCTGCTGGGGTGGCCGCCTAGGTAATGCTCGGCGGGGTTGTCACTTTTTTGGCCTATCGCCATTAAGCGCCGATGCGCTAAACAGTTTGCTACCGATAAGTCTTGCTGCGAGCTTAAGCTGCGACACACTTTGTCGCTAAATT
Source organism: Gammaproteobacteria bacterium (assembly GCA_023481025.1). The sequence continues at coordinate 7,715 of JAMCWV010000014.1, read as the reverse complement.
GTTTGGTATGCCGATGCAGCACACAAACAAAGTCGGCGGTAAAGGCGTCGTAACCTTGGTGCAAATGCTGAAAGAACGCATGTTGACCGTTCGGCCCAAAACCACCCCAAATAATCGGGCCTGTGGGGTAGTCTATGGTCTTGCCGTCGGCGGTATATTGTTTACCGTTACTTTCCATGTCGAGCTGTTGCAAATAGCTAGGTAAATGCCGGAAACGGCCGTCATAGGGTAAAATCGCGAGGTTATTAATGCCCCGCTGCTCACGGTTATACAAACCAATCAGCGCCATTAGCATGGGGATGTTTTCAGTTAATGGTGCGCTAGCAAAATGCTCGTCCATGAGCTTTGCGCCCGCGAGCATGCGCTCAAATACTTGTACGCCGCAACTGGTGGCAATAGCCAGCCCTATAGCAGACCACATGGAGAAACGCCCACCGATAGACTCCGGAAAGGTCAACTGATGTGCTGGTGGAATGCCGTAGTCGGTCATTTTTTTGGTGTTGGCCGACACACCAATGACATGATGTTCAAGCCAGTCAGTCAGCGTCTTATCATGTTTTTCCTTGCCTTGTGACGATAAGCCATGTTTTGCCAAGCCTTCTTGCGCCCAAACTTTGACGGTATTGACGTTGGCGAAAGTGTCGATGGTACCAAATGATTTCGAGGTAATAATAAATAAAGTGGTTTCGGGGTCGACGATGGGTAACACGGCATACAGCTGGCCACCGTCCATGGACGAGACAAAATGGGTGTCGACATGGTGGTGGTGAATATCAGTAGCGAATTCTTTTAAAGCAAAGCTGGCCATTAAAGGCCCAAGATCAGAGCCGCCCACGCCGATGTTAACAATATCGGTAATCGGTTTGCCGGTGGCACCGAGCCATTGACCGCTACGTAGTTTACGGGTGATTTTGGCAAACTTCGACTGGTCACCTTGTGACAACACGGAATGGCGACCACGCGACAGCACATGACTGACTTCACGTTTTTCAGACACGTTTTTGTAGGTTCCGCTCACCAATTGTTGGCGAGCTGCGTCGAAGCTTTCTGGCAAACGCTTTGCAGCAAACTCCGTCAGTTGCTCTGGCGTTAAAAACTGATAGCTCCAGTCGTAAATTAAGCCATTGCAAACAGCTTGCAACGCTGTTTGAGGCAGTTCCTTGTGCATGGATTCAACACCTTGTTCTTTTCAATTAAAAATTGCACCGGCACAAATGAAAAAGGCCGTACATGACGGCCTATATTACGTGACTTTTTGTGTTTGATACAAATTAGAATGCGTTAATTCTTACTCTTTATTACCGCTTGGAGTGATCGAGCGAAAGTCAGCGCTTGGGAGAAGCATCGGGCCATGTCGATGCCTTGCGGTCAAGCTCAATAACTGGTCGCGAATCGCTGAATATAGTATTGAGACGCCATTAACTACATATAGATGTTTACGTCCATCTTCTTCTGAAGGATTCGCATTGCTGTCAACTGACAACTTCCAATCGAAAATCCCTTCAACTTCCACAGAAAATGAATACGCGAAATCTGACTGGTTGTATTCTACACCAAGCGTTATGATAAAAAACTGCTCGACTGAGTCTTTTGGAGTCTCTGGCTCTCCGACGGTAATCGAGGTTCTAACCTTCGATGCATCAAGCTCAGGATAAATGAGGCCTTTTTGCTCATTATCAGAATCCATGCCTTCCGCTGATGACTCAAGCCGAATGAAATTGTAGTGATAATGTCTAAGTTGGATATCTGCTAATTTCATACTTACACAGCCTGATCTAGTTGTTGACTCTCATATCTTGTGCGAAAAATCGTTTCCTTTTGAACTGACTTTCCCGCATTTCGCCAGCTTGCACGATTCAATTTTTCTGCACGATGAAGCATTGCAGTAAGCTTCTGCTCCTGCATTTTGATAACTTCAAACTGCTTATTTAAGTGGTGCTCGCCGCCAAAATGAACGTCAAAATCGATCCCTAATGCTTCACAAATCTGAAACATGGTTTTCAATGTGAGGTTAGTTGCACCATGTAAAACTTTACTAACACGACTTGTTTTCCAACCGAGTCGGTCTGCCAAGGCTTTCTGAGTTAGGCCTTGAGCTGCAACCGCACTAGCCAATTTAACAGCAATATCCTGTGCTTTTAGCTCGAACCGAAAGTCATCATCTTGTAATGCTTCGTCCCACAGAGCCGCTAATTCTTTATCTAACATCCTATTTAACCTCGCATACTACTGGCTTAAGTTCCTGTGCCTCTACTGCCTCGAGATAGGCGACCACTTCACTCTCTAAACCTAGCTTTTCAGCAGGAGTTAACTTATCGGTCCGCTTTTGGATTAAGCCTGGCAAAAAGATTATTCTTTCATGACCATAGTAAAAAGTGAGGCGTATATCGCCATTGCGTATACGCCAAATCACATGTTTCTTTCCCTTGTATTCAAAGCTATGTAGCTCATGACTTTGCTTCTTGTCATAAAAGCTTTCAAGGGGTTGCCCCAACTTAGCAACCTTTACCAACTTTTCGAGCGCTGCCATTGCAGACTTAAAATCACGCGTGTTTGAGCGTCCCAGACTCTTCATTTGCTCGAACAAAACACAGCTTTCAGAAGTATCGCTTTCGCATCTGCTGACTAGCACCCAGCGTGTTGCACTTAGACTTACAGACGTGGCATTCGCCTTGCCAAGTGTTTGTTCGTTGATTTCAAGAAAGTAGAACGGCATATTAACTTTTATGTTAACCTTTTTCAATCCATGACGATTTAAATTCATTTGTGAGCATAAATTACGCTCAACTTTCGTGGTTTCCAATCAACTAGCTAACCTCAAACACCGTAAAACTCGCGATACCACGCTACGGTACGGCGCATGCCCTCTTGCACTGAGGTATTGGGTTTGTAGTCCATGTCGCGCTCAAGGTCGCTGACGTCAGCGTATGTCGTAACAACGTCACCGGGTTGAATCGGCAAAAACTCTTTTTGTATCTCGACACCTGCTGCGTCTTCAACTGCTTGAATAAAATCCATCAACTTAACGGTGTTGTTGTTACCGATGTTGTAAATTTTATATGGTGCAGATGAGCTGTCTGGGCTGGGCGCTTTGCCGCTCCAGTTTGTATTAGCATGGCATGGGTTTTCAATTACGCGAACGACACCCTCGACGATGTCGTCAATGTAAGTGAAGTCACGCTGCATATTGCCATGGTTGAACACTTTAATGGTGTCGCCATTAAATGCAGCCTTGGTAAAGATAAACGGCGCCATATCAGGTCGCCCCCACGGGCCATACACGGTAAAGAAACGCAGGCCAGTGCACTGAATGCCATACAAATGGGCATAGGTATGTGCCATGAGCTCGTTGGATTTTTTCGTGGCTGCATACAAGCTAACGGGGTGGTCAACGTTGTGAGACGTTGAAAACGGCATAGTCTCGTTCAGGCCATACACACTCGAGCTTGAAGCGAAGCTTAAGTTTTTCACACCATTATGGCGACAAGCTTCAAGAATGTTCATAAAGCCCACCACGTTCGAGTCAATGTACGCATGCGGGTTTTCTAGTGAATAACGGACTCCAGCTTGTGCTGCGAGGTTACAAACCGCATCAAACTTTTGCTCAATAAACAAAGCATTGATGGTGTCACGATCCTCAAGGCTGGCTTGAATGAACTGATAATTGGCATGCTTGGCCGATTGAACTAATTGCCCCGGCCGTACCTGTTTACGCGTAAAGCCAGCTTCTTCCAAGCGACCATACTTAAGGTTGACGTCGTAGTAATCGTTAATGTTGTCGAGGCCAACAACGCTATGCCCCATAGCGAGCAAGCGTAAGGCTGTGAAATGGCCAATAAAGCCAGCTGTTCCGGTAACTAGAATTTTCATAAGGAGAGTATAAACGACATTGAGCAGAACTAAAAAAACCGGCTACTTCGATTTGCATGGATGAGACAAACAAAAGTAACCGGTTTGACGGTTGCGCTACGGGTTGCTGTAGCGACTTTTTCTAAGGAGACTTTTATGACAATCTAAAATTAAACACTTGAATGCAAATGTGTACTCGGCATCTGAATTCAAGGTCTTTACTTACCACCGTTACTCGACATCGAACTCGACATCGGACTCCCCACCTCTACCATCCTTAGCCGAGTGATTTCTTAGGGAACCTAGTCCCTAAAGAAACGTGGGGGCCGTACTACGTCTTAGTCGGTCAGGGCAGGAGGCTTAATCCAACCGACAAGTGAAGTTATACGCTTGTTGATTCAGGAATGAAATAGGCGAAGCGTTGGTTAATCCATGGCTTACAAGAATAGACGGTTTTTAGTGTGTTTCAGCGCTAGAGCTTTGCCACACCAAGTCTGAAATCCCATCGTTGGGTGTGAACGCCAGTGGTGCCTTCTGCAGTAGTTGATGCACTTTGTCAATTTGGAACACGTGGCAATGTTGATCAAGTTCTGTCAGCAATGCTTCAACTTCTTCCCACGGTAAGTCTATTTCGTTGGCGGTCATAATGCGCGGATGGTCGGTTGCGCGCACATCGTCACCAATTAATAGCTCTTCATAGAGTTTTTCACCTGGCCGTAAACCGGAGTAATGAATTTCAATGTCACCACGTGGGTGCTGGTCGTCTTTCACTGATTTACCCATGAGGTGAATCAGTTTACGTGCCAGCTGTTCAATTTTTACGGGTTCACCCATGTCGAGCACGAATACTTCACCACCGGTGCCACTGCCGTCACAGCTCATCGCGCCAGCCTGTATCACTAACTGTGCGGCTTCGGGAATGGTCATAAAGTAACGGGTGATTTCTTTGTGGGTAACTGTAACCGGACCACCCGCTTTTATCTGCTCCCGAAAGCGTGGTACCACGGACCCTGAGGAGCCTAGGACATTACCGAAACGCACCATGCAGAAGCAGGTCCAGTCTTGACGTTTAGCCAGTGCTTGTAGCACTAACTCGGCCATGCGTTTCGTTGCGCCCATAACATTGGTTGGGCGTACGGCTTTGTCGGTGGAAACCAGTACAAAGTTCTCGACCCCAGCATTAATGGCTGCCTCACCGGTAAACCAAGTACCGAAGACGTTGTTGCGCACGGCTTCAACTATGTTGTATTCAACCATAGGCACATGTTTATAAGCTGCGGCGTGGTATACGGTTTGCACTTTGAAGGCGCGCATAACTGCTTCTATGCGGTTCTGGCGTTGTATCGTCCCCATAATAGGAACAATACGAACGTCTTGTAAGCTCTCAGCTTCAACAAGCTCACGCAGCTCTTGTTCAATGGCGTACAGTGAGTATTCACTTAGCTCAAATAGTACCAAGCATTTTGGCTTGTAGCGTACAATTTGGCGGCATAGTTCAGATCCGATTGACCCGCCTGCGCCAGTTACTAATACGACTTTGCCGCGGATGTTTCTGTCCATCAGATGTTCACGCGGTGGTACTGGGTCTCGCCCAAGTAGGTCTTCAACACGAACGTCTTCAAGGAGGTCAATTTGGCGGCCGGAAACAAGGTCTGCCATGCCGGGAATGGTCATTACTTGCACGGTAAGCGGCTCTAAACGTTCCAGCACGCGCTTTCGTTCACGCAAAGTGGCTGAGGGCATGGCTAATAACACACGTGTAACGCCTTTGCGCTGTATCAGCGCTTCAATAGCGTCTGGTGAGTGCACACTTATACTAAGTATTGACGAGTTGTGCAGGGTGCTGTCGTCGTCAATAAACGCTGTGGTGTAAAACTCATTACCATTCATGAGCGCTTGCGCAAGCTGCCGGCCTGAAGCACCAGCACCATAAATAATAACCGGTTGACGTTTACCGCGATTACGCTGTTGCACCGAGCCACGCAATAACAAACGCGAGCCACCAATTAACAACAGCGACACTAATGCATAGGTAATAATTGCGCTAATGGGAATGGGTGAAGCAGAATAGTCTCGTAGTAAATACAGCAGCGCAGCTGAAAAGCTAACCCCAATAGACACCGTGACTAATGCTCGAAAGCCAATATAACGGACAATAGCGCGATATAAGCCGAGTAGTTTAAAAACCCCAATGGATGCGGCGACGGTAATACCAGTTACGAGCCAAACACTATAGTGATTTGGCAAGTAAAAGGTTTCGTAGCGGACACTTAAAGCAAACCAAAGGGAAAACAGCAAAAAGAGTACATCGACTATTAAGGCGATGCTGTTTTTTGCTCCGCGCGGTAATTTAAACAATAAATCCATCATTGAGGGTTAGCTTCCGTAAGCTAGGTGCTCCGTTTTAAAAGCGAAATGTCTATTTCTTTACTCGATCACCGCTGCCTTTGCCTGCAACAGTCATAAAGATGTACTTAAAATAATTTAGAGCCGTAAGGCTTTGGATCATTTTAGCATCGGTCTCTGCGAGTAGCTTCGGTGTTGACATATCGATTTCGTTTACTTGTGCTAAGCCTGTAATACCGGGACGCACCGAAAAAACCTCACTCTTTCCACGTTCTTGAATTAACTCTACCTGATTGAACAAACATGGGCGCGGACCGACTAAACTCATCTCACCTTTGAGTACATTCCACAGTTGTGGTAGCTCATCGAGTTTTGTTTTCCGCAAGAACCCTCCAAACTTAGTAATTGCGTTTACGTCGGCTAAATGGCTTGCGACGGATTTTGTATCTGGTCGCATAGTGCGGAACTTAACAAGAACAAAAGGTTTCTTATTTCGTCCTACTCGTTCTTGACAAAAAATTGGAGAACCTGTGTCAATCATGCCAATAACAGTCAGAATCGATAAAATAGGGAAGCTAACGACTAATCCGAAAAACGCAAACACAAAATCAAACATCCTGATCATTAAAATACCTTTTAAAGCCTTGTTGAAGAGTAAGAGGAGGAGACCACTCCAATATCTCTCGAGTATGTTGAGTATCTACCTGTAGAGAACTGAGCAATCGTCTAGCAATCTCCATTTTCCCTACTAACTTGGCCATGAACGCTATTAACTCACATGGTACTGGAAACAATCTAGCTGGCTTATTCATTGCACTAGCTAGCTCCCTCAAAAGTCTAGTTGTAGAAATGTCCTCACCGTCAGAAGCTAAAAAAATTTGACCCACAGCATGGGGATGAAACGCACAGGTAACGAGTAAATCTGCTAAATTATCGACACCAATTAGCGAACGTTGATTATGAACAGCACCAAGAGGCAAAGGAATTCCTGCTCGGATTAATTTATACATAGTTTCAAAATTCCCTTTAACCTCCCTACCATAAACTAGTGTAGGTCTAACAATTACAAGCTCCATATTAGAACTCTTTGCTATATTGACTAACCCTTCTTCTGCTTCATATTTTGATAGGCCGTATTCATCAGTGGGACGTGGAATATCTGTGTGCCTAAATGACTCGCCTTGCATAGTATACTCACCATTCACCTTTATCGAGCTAACGTACACAAACCGTCTAACACCTGATTCAGACGCTTTCTTAGCTAACTGAAGTGTCCCTTTAACATTTACTTTTCGATATTCTTCAAGTGGATTCCCAGACCGCTCGCGCATTACGTGAGCTCGAGCGGCCGAGTGCACAATTACATCTATATCGGTCAGATCGAGGCGAGCTACAGAAATATCATCAGCTAAATCTACAACAATATTATCAACATCAAGCCTTTTATTGCGACCCAAGTTAACAACTTTATGACCTGCTTCGACAAGCTTTCGACAAATGGAGTTATTGATGTGTAACCG
>JAMCWV010000152.1 GCA_023481025.1 Gammaproteobacteria bacterium | reverse complement strand
CGCACACTGATGGTCATCGGCTAACCGCTGCACATGATGGTCTAGTGCATAATCTAATGCGGCCGCCACAATCCCTGCTTGTCGCATGCCGCCGCCGAGCATTTTTCGCCAACGTCGCGCTTTATGAATCGTCTCCGCATCGGCCACTAACATAGAGCCAATCGGTGCGCCTAGTCCTTTCGAGAAACACACCGACACACTATGAAACGGTGCCGTCATCTCGGTCAATGATTGCCCCGACTGAATATGCGCATTAAACAAGCGCGCACCATCGAGATGCAGTCGTAAGTTATGTTGGTTTACGAAAGTACTGGCGGCTGCAATAAACGCCGGCGGCATAACTTTACCTGTATGCGTGTTTTCCAGTGAGAGTAAGCGCGTGATCGGAAAGTGCGGATCGGCAGGCTTAACTTTGCTTGCTAGTCGCTCTAGATCAAGCGTACCATCGGCTTGCACTGACACGGTTTGCTGCACAATGCCTCCAAGTACTGCAGCGCCACCCGCCTCATAGCGGTAGGTGTGGTACTCTTCCCCAACTATGTACTCCTCGCCACGTTGACACTGACTTAGCAGCGCCAGCAAATTACTTTGCGTCCCACTGGTACACAATATCGCTGCGTCTTTATTAAACAACCCTGCAACACGCTCTTCGAGTGCATTCACCGATGGATCTTCACCATAAACATCATCACCAGTTGCTGCACTGGCCATTGCTTCACGCATCGCCGGTGTTGGCTGCGTCACCGTATCACTGCGGAGATCAAGTCTCATACGCTGCTCCAATCTTTTCTTCTTAAACAAACAATACAAGGCTGAGATACAAATTGGGCAACCCGCAAAGGTTGCCCACACTACTAACAATTAACGCGTTAATTGATTCAAGTTACCAAATCTTAACTCGAATGGATTCATCGCGATACATAGGATCCCCAGGTTCGACATCAAACGCCTGATAAAACTCTGGCATATTCGATAAAGGCCCTAGCACACGGTATTTGCCTGGCGAGTGCGGCCCAACGACGACTTGGCGACGTAAGGCTTCATCGCGGAACTTAATCCGCCAAATCTGTCCCCAACCAATGAAAAAACGTTGTTCCGCAGTATAACCATCGATAGTTTCAGCCGGGCGACCCTCAAGTGAATTCATGTAACCCCGTAACGCGACATTTAAACCACCAAGGTCGGCGATATTTTCACCTAAACTCAGAGCGCCTTGCAGATAAAGATCATCAATCGGGTTAAAACCACTAAACTGTTCAATCATCAAATCCGCGCGTTCACGGAATTGACGCTCGTCTTGCTCGCCCCACCAATCACGTAGATTACCTTCACCATCAGACCGGCGTCCTTGGTCATCAAAGCCATGGGTGATTTCGTGGCCAATAACGGCACCAATTGCACCATAGTTAATTGCATCATCCGCATCGACATTGAAAAACGGTGGTTGCAAAATCGCTGCTGGGAATACAATTTCATTCATTGTGGAGCGATAATAAGCATTCACGGTTTGCGGTGTCATACCCCAGTCATACGGATCAACTTTCTGACCTAAACGGCCAATCATCCGGTCATACTCGCAGGAGCCAGCGCGACGCAAATTACCAAACAAATCATCGGCAACAATGTCGACGCAATCATAATCACGCCATTTTTCTGGGAAGCCGATTTTTGTGGTGAAAGTCGCTAGTTTTGCATGCGCTTCTTGTTTCGTCGCCGCGGTCATCCATTCCAAGTCATCAATTGCTTCACCGAAAGCAACCAGAATATTGTCAACCATCTCTGCCATCCGCTCTTGAGCTTCTGGTTTGAAATGACGGCGCACATATTCTTGCCCGACCATGAAACCGAGAACACTTTCCACCGTGCTAACTGCGCGGCGTTCGCGTGAACGTTCTTCTTCGAGTCCTTGTAATACCCGACCATAAAAATCAAAACTAATATCGGCAAACTCACGGTTTAATGTACCGGCGGCACTACGCAAGGTATGGAACTGCAGATAGGTCTGCCAATCAGCCAAATCAATGGTTTGATACAATTCAGCAACGGCAGCGAGATAATCGGGCTGACGAACCACAACCTCTTCAATATCTAGGTCAGCAGCGTTGAACATCGCTTGCCAATCAAATCCCGGTGCTTGCTCCGCCAGTTCCGTTAAGGTCATTTTATTGTACGAGGCTAACCGATCACGATTTTGAATTCGCGTCCATTGCTGTTCAGCCAAAGCGGTCTCAATCCGCAAAATAGTCTGTGCCGCTGCGGCACCTTGTTCCCAGTCTGCGGCGGACCATAACTGCTCAATAAACGCCACATACGACTGTCTTAGTGCCTGATTACGTTCATCATCGGCTAAGTAATACTCGCGATCTGGCAGGCCAAGACCTGATTGACTAATTGACGTAATATATTGGTCGGATTGCATTTGGTCTTGACCAACACCAACAGAGAATGGGACGGCCGTGCGCAGGCGTTGTTGTTTCCCCCAGAATTCTGCCAGTTGGGCATGCGACGTTAGTCCCTGAATGCGGGCGATATCATCAGCTAACGGC
>JAMCWV010000002.1 GCA_023481025.1 Gammaproteobacteria bacterium | reverse complement strand
ATTTAGTCCGAAGCATCGAGTTGCGGTGGTGGCGGAATTGGTAGACGCGCTAGCTTCAGGTGCTAGTGTCCGAAAGGATGTGTGGGTTCGAGTCCCACCCTCCGCACCAACTCACGCTTCGGTACTCCAGTTGTCATTCTCACTCCCTTATTGTTCTTAAAATCTCTATTTTACAGTTCCCAAACTAGACGTTTTTCTAATCAATTCTGATTAGCCCTTGATGGCCCGATCCGCGTTTTAATGACGAACTAACACTAACGTTGGCCCGCCATTTTCCCAAGTAGTTCACGCAAGCCGGGTAGTGTTTGTAAACCGACGAAGCCAAGCCGACGGGTCCACTGCAGCAGCGGATTGCGACTACGAAAAACCCGTGACACAGCGTCTAAGCCTTGCCCCATCGCGATATTTGCAACCTGACGGCGACGCAATGCGCGTTCTATCTTGCTATCGAACGCCGTGTCTTCATCGGTTACTTGCTGCAGCAATTCATTTAAAGCAGCAACGTCGCGTAAACCTAAATTAACCCCCTGCCCAGCCAGTGGATGAATGGCATGAGCAGCATCGCCTATGAGTAGCGCTCGCTGTTGACGGTCAAACGTGCGAATGGCTTGTTGGTGCTGCAACGGGAAGCTTGCAAAATTCAACAGCTCAAATTCACCAAGCTCGCTAGCAAACCTCGCGTGCAATACCTCAGCAACACCCGTTTTTGCTCGCTGCCAAGCCTGAATAACAGGGCTATCGGCATAGACAATTAAACAGGCCTGGTTCTCACTCAGGGGTAATAGCGCATGCACTTCTTGGTCGGCAAATGTTTGCCATGTGCGCTCGCCGGCTGGTTCGTTTAATTGCACCACACTCAATAAACAACGTTCGTGATAGGAAGCTCCAACAGTTCCCATGCCCAACGCGCGCCGTGCATGTGATTGAGCACCATCAGCAACAACCAAGCGACTATAGGGTATTGTAGTAAGCGTGTTGTCTGGCATTTTAATCTTAACGGCAGGTTCCCCAGACTGATGTTGAAGTCCAGCAAAACTCGCTGCTAGCAATTCGACACCCGGCGTCGACTGCAAACGCTGCAACAAGCAGGCCTGCAGCAAAATGTTCTCGACCATAAAGCCTAAAGGCTGTTCTGGCTTAGCTTCTTTCTGAGCCGACGCGAGGCCACCAAATTCGAGCCATTCGCCGCCACTTTCACGCACCGCCAATTGCTTAAATGGCTGAGCACGCAAAGCGGCAACCTGCGACCACACCCCCAGTTCTTCGAGTAACGCGATATTATCAGCAGTTACCGCGGAAATACGTAAATCATAAGGTTGGGCTGTGAAGTCTGCGTCTGTTTTAACTGCAAGCATCTGTTCCAACTGCGGCTCAAGCACAACCACTCGACGGCCACTCTCGGCAAGACTCAAAGCCATAGCCGCGCCGACCATACCGCCACCGACCACGACCCATGCTGCTTGTTGTGTTGGGTTATTTTTCATGCTGAAACTCACCACCTTATGTTTTGTCTGCTTGCATTATGCCATAATTAGGCCATTGTGAATCGCTGTCATCTGGAGTCCACGCTGAATCCGGTTATTCTTGCTTCATTGTTGCTATTACTTGCTGAGCTTTGTTTTGCTGGCACGAGTGCCATGGTTAAACATCTCGGCAGCGATATTCCGTCGACACATCTCGTTTTCTTTCGTAACTTTTTTGCTCTTTTAGTCCTGCTACCCTGGCTTTACAAACGGCGGGCTACTGCCTTTAGAACCACACAGTTAAAGTTACACCTGTTACGCTGCGTCACCGGTATCGGTGGCATGTACCTCTTCTTTTACGTGATCACCCAGGTTGAATTAGCGAAAGCAACTCTCGTCCTTTTGATGGCTCCTTTTATTATTCCGGTCATCAGTTGGTTTTGGTTTAAAGAACGGGTCTCGCCGAAACTCTGGTTCGCGATTGCCTTTGGTTTCTTAGGCGTGATTGTCTTTCTAAATCCATTCAGTGGCCCCTTCCCAATTATTATGTTTGTCGCACTGATTGCGGCTGGCCTCGCCGCATGGGCAAAAACGGTGGTGCGGCGACTGTCAGTCCATGAGTCGCCAAGTAAAATCGTTTTTTACTTTTCCTTTTTCGCCACCGTGCTGACGGCAATACCCGTCCTGGTCAATTGGCAACACCTAACCGCCCAATTATGGCTTGGCGTCATGATCATGGGGGTTTTTGCAGTTGCAGGTCAATTAGCAATGACCCGTGCGTTCGCTCTTGCTTCTCCCTCGCAAATCGGCGTCTTTACTTATAGTTCAGTCTTGTTTGCGGCGCTTATCGGTTACCTCGTGTGGGGCGAAGCCTTTACTGTTCATATGCTAGTTGGCTCGCTGATCATCATCGGTGCCGGCTATATTGCTATTCGTTCCGGCCGCAGCCCTGCGATTAAAATACCACCGACAGGCACAACCAACCCATAGCGCTGCGCAGATGGTAGCCACTTTGCTGTGAACCATGTAGAATATGCTCCCCTTAGCACACGCGGTAAATGAAGACGAAGGTTATGAGCAAAAA
>JAMCWV010000083.1 GCA_023481025.1 Gammaproteobacteria bacterium | reverse complement strand
ATTGAATCTAACCACTGGCCCTGACTATTACATTGAAGTCGATTCAATAGGCAGATTTGTCGGCGCCGTCTGGAACGACGCAAATGTTAGTGCTCAAACAGAACAAGGAAGCGAATCAGTACCTACTGCTATCTACAGACGTGGCACTCAGTACACGACAGCGCAAGGCAGCACCAGTCTTGTTAACGACCCAACTACACCACCGCAATACGATCCGTACACACAGGGTTCCTACTTTGGCGTGTGGGCAGTGCGAGGTGCTCCGACATCTACGTGGCGTGCGTTTTGGAATGGCGTCGAAGTTCCTCTAAACGTACTTGTTGAGGTCGTACCAGGTCAGGTCGGTCGTTACGTAGTGGGAAACATTCGTGATTATTTCCCATCAATAAATTGCGATGTGTACGAAATCGTCCGGCAAATTCAGACAACTGTCGGATCAACTCGTTATTTCTACAGCATTGAACAAGGCGCATACACGCAAATTGAACCTGGCTGGACCACCTACTTCATTGACAAGTATGTGTTTGACACAGATGAGTTGCCTTATGTTTTTGCTCCAGCAGAATACTTTGCAACAGGTGGTACTGGTGTCGGACTAAAGGTCAGTGCTTCCAGTTTTGCGCAAGGGCAATGGCAGTGGTTGATTGTTGACGGCGGATCAGGTTACACGCAAGGCGATCAGGTCAGAATCGCTTTTCCGGATGGCACAGCAGTGCTTACCACAGTCACCGTGGCATCGTCAGTGCAGGAAGGCCCAGTTGTTCAAGCCAGCAACATCAACCCGTTTGATGCAATCGCTGACTACTGGAAGTACGAAGCCGAAGAGCCCAGCCATGCCAGCAATCCTGAGCATGAGATCGTCTATATCAACGAGCAAATACGGCAAGAGACAGTACCTGCATACAACGATTTAGCGCTAGTCGGATTGCGCCTGTTGGCCGGCAAGGAATGGACCAGCTTGGGACAACTGACCGCTTACGTCCAGAAGGGCATTGACGTTGAACGCCTGATCACAGACGCTGGCGCACCAACATCAGCTTTAACTGCACCAACCAACAACCTGCCTGAGATCGCGTACAACCTGCTCGTTAGCCCTCGCCTTGGCGCTGGTCAAAAAGTTTCAGCAGCCTCGGTTGATCGCGTTGCGATGCAAAACGCCGCACGCTTCTGCTACGCCAACGGCTTCACTTGGGACGGCGTACTGGGCGAGCGCGTCAATCTCCGCGACTGGATCTTTACCCAAGCCGCCTACTGCCTACTCGACTTCACCATCATCGGTGGCCGTTTTGCACTGGTGCCCTCGGTGCCTTACAACGCCAACACCTTTGAGATCGCTTCAGCTCAAGCCCCGGTGATCTCGGCGCTGTTTACCGATGGCAACATCCGCAATCTGCAGGTGAACTGGCTGAGCGCAGAAGAACGCCGCTTGTTTCAAGCCGTTGTGTCCTACCGCGAAGAGGTGTTGAACGGCTTCAGCTCGCAGAAAACCATCCGCGTCAGGTTGGCTGATGGCTATGGCGGCGCTGAAACCGATCCCGAGGAAGCCTTCGATTTGACGGACTTCTGCACCAACCCCGCACAGGCGCTGACCTTTGCCAAGCACGCACTGCTGCTACGCAAAGAAATTGACCACAGCATCACGTTTGAAACCGTGCCTGGTGCGGCGGCTGCTCTGACCCCTGGCGCCTACATCAAGCTGATCAGCGAGGCAACCCATACCAGCCGCTTCAACAACGGCAGCATCGACGGCGAAGGCAACATCACTTCGACCACAGACATTGGTGATGGCACGCACCGAATCCTGTACTGGATGCCCGGTCAAACCGAAGTGAAAGAGTCGGACTTGCAGGTTGAGGGCAAAAAGACTGGTGACCCTGCTCTGTTTAACGTCGTCTTCACGGTGATCACCACATCCGTCGAAAAGCGCGTCTACAAGATCGAAACCATCACGCTGACCGAAGAAGGCTTTGTGCAAGTCACCGCTACGCACCAACCAATAGCTGAGAATGGCGGCCTAGCTACAATCCAGTTTGACCCCACGCGCTTCGTGGTTGAGGACTAATGGCAGCCGTATCCTTCCCGGCATTGGTCCCCACCCAACGGACGTATGACCCCGGCAGTTTCCCCGAGACTAGGTTTGAAGCCCAGAACGGCGCTGTGGTGCGGATGCGTTATGGCAATCAGCGCACATCTAGCAAGCTGTCGTTGACGTTTGAAAATATCAGCGATTACAACGCCTCGTTGATCCTCGCCAACTATCAGCAGGTGATGCAGGCAGACAACTGGGCAATCTTTACTGCCTCCAATGTTGCGGCTGGTGCGTCATCAGAACTGGTGCCTTGGATCACAGAAACCAACAGCGCACTGCGCTGGAAGTACGACAGGCCGCCCAGTGTGAGCAGCGTTAAAGTAGGACTAAGCACGGTGAACTGCGAGTTCGTTGGTGAGCTGAATGGCTAAGTACTACAGCGGACAAGACGGCGCCTTGTATTTGCAAGATGCGCAGGTCGCCAAGGTCAAGTCCTGGAGCTTGTCAGCAGCCACCGACGCCC
>JAMCWV010000235.1 GCA_023481025.1 Gammaproteobacteria bacterium | reverse complement strand
AATAAAGTCATCGACAATGTGAATGTCGATTTCCGGATTAATGCCACGCAAGCGCTCCGCAAGCACTTCGGTTTTCAGCTGACCGACCTTACTCGTTAAGGCATGGGACTGGCGATTGACATTGCTCAAGCACACTTCGTCCATGTCGATTAACGTGAGTTTACCGACCCCACTGCGAGCCAATGCTTCGGCAGCCCATGAGCCGACGCCGCCCAAGCCAATCACAACGAGATGGAGGTTTTGCAACGCGATGGCACCATCGCTGCCATAAAGACGCTCAATGCCAGCAAAACGTTTTTGCCAATCAGAACTACTCATGCATGACCTTATTAAATCGCCACCGGAGCTTTAATATGTGGATGCGCTTGATAATTCTCAAGCTCAAAGTCTTCAATACCAAATGCAAAGATGTCCTTCACGTCAGGATTCAAGCGCATGGTCGGCAATGGATGCGGTTCACGACTGAGCTGCAATTGCGCCTGTTCCATATGGTTGGAGTACAAATGCGCATCGCCAAAGGTATGAATAAACTCACCGAGCTCTAAATCACAGACTTGCGCGACCATCATGGTAAAGAGCGCATAGCTGGCGATATTGAACGGTACACCAAGAAAAATATCCGCACTACGTTGATAGAGCTGGCAGGACAACTTGCCGTCGGCGACGTAAAATTGAAACAGCGTATGGCACGGAGGCAATGCTTGTCGCCCCTGCTCTGCATTGGCTTTTGGCGCCAATTTCGGGTTCGGCAATAAAGCAGGATTCCAAGCGCTAACCAGTAAACGACGCGAATCCGGGTTGTGCTTGATCTCGTCAATCAGTTCTTTGATTTGGTCGACATGGCCGCCGTCAGGTGTTGGCCAATTGCGCCACATGGCACCGTATACTGGCCCAAGATCACCCGAATCCGTTGCCCACTCGTCCCAGATACTGACACCATTGTCGCGTAAATATTGGATATTGGTGTCACCTTGCAGGAACCAGAGTAGCTCATGAATGATCGAGCGTAGGTGACATTTCTTGGTCGTCACCAACGGAAAACCGGCGGCTAAGTCAAAGCGCATCTGATAACCAAATACGCTGCGTGTTCCTGTGCCCGTGCGATCTTCTTTGACGGTGCCATTTTCCAGCACATGGCGCATCAAGTCCAAATATTGTCGCATGCTTGCGCTCCTATCGAGATTTCTTTTGCGGTTTGTTTTTCTTGATCGTTTTTGTTGTTGCAGGCAAGCCACCAAACTTACCTTGGTACGCCAGCCACATAATGGCCGCGCCGGCGATCACCATGGGTAGCGACAACCATTGGCCCATGCTAAACAGTCCGAGTATACCAAGATGAGCGTCCGGTTCGCGGAAGTATTCAATGACAAAACGAGCAACACCATAACCGAGCAGAAACAAGCCGCCTACCGCACCGACCGGCCGCGGTTTGCGACTAAACCAATACAACAGCAGGAAAAGTAACAGGCCTTCAGCAAAGGCTTGATAAAGCTGCGATGGGTGACGCGGTAAGTCGCCCGCAGCTTGAGCAGGAAAGACCATGCCCCACGGCACATCGGTAACACGGCCCCATAACTCACCATTGATGAAATTACCAAAACGCCCTGCCCCTAGCCCAACCGGCACCAACGGCGCGACGAAATCGCCAACACTCGTTAATGAGCGATTGGTCCGCCGAGCAAAAATCAACAAGGCAACGAGCACACCAATCAGTCCGCCATGAAAGGACATGCCGCCTTCAGAGAAACGGAAGATATAAAGTGGATCGCCCAGAAAGCGTTCAAAGTTATAAAAGAAAATATAACCGAGCCGACCACCGATAATCAGCGCCAAGAATCCCCAAAATAGGAGATCTTGCCAAGCCTCTCGACTCCAATTCGGATCCCGATCGGCTTGTTTATTACCCCACCAATAGGCGAAGGCGGCACCGACCAAATACATCAGACCGTACCAATGTACGCTCACTGGTCCCACGGAAAACGCGATAGGGTCCCAGGCGGGAAATTGTAAATGCTGCTGTGACATGGATATTCCTTTCAACAACTTCAGGTTTCGTCGATTTGCTTAGGTCAGAAATAAATGCACCGAAACCGACACTAAAAGTACTGCAAATGCGCGCTGCAAATAGCGAACGGGCAAGCGATGTGCAATCGCTGCACCGACTCGAGCAAAAATAACCGACGTCGCGGCGATGGCCAGCCACGCTGGCAAATAAACATAACCCACTAGGCCTGGAATATCCGCATGGCTCACCGTGGGTGCTAAAAACATGTAACTAAAAGTACCCACCGCAGCTAATACAACGCTGCAAACCGCTGCAATCGCTACCGCATTACGCATGGCGACCTGATAAAAGTGCAACAAGGGCACAAGCAAAGCGCCGCCACCGATACCCACTAAGGCAGCAATCACACCGATACCAACGCCTGTTGCGCGCACAACAGTTGGGTTGTGGTTACGATCCTGTGCTTGCGGCCGCTTCTTCCAAAGCATTTGTAGTGCCAAGAGTAACAAAACAAAGGCAAATATTCGCTGCAACAATTCCGGTGGGATGC
>JAMCWV010000241.1 GCA_023481025.1 Gammaproteobacteria bacterium | reverse complement strand
CGATCTCAGATGGACAAGATAAATGATAAAGAATGCATAGGACAACTTGCGGGTTTTTCCTTTACGCCAACCGGACACCCAAAGTGCTTGATTGGTGTAATGACGCAAAACAAGCACCATACCAATACAACCGACCGCCACTATAATGATGTCAAAAGGCATCGGCGCCGCATGGTGGATAACCAAAATAGCCATTAATAAACCGATCACCGGATCTTGCCACCATGGCACATGTAAATGTTTGACAATACTTTTCTTTTTTTCTTTTACTAGGTTTAACGCCGCGACAGCGGCTTCACGCTGCGCTTGCAGCTCACGGTTGTTCGTTGCTGCCGAGTCAGAGTGACCTGCATCGTTGTTCTCATTCTGTGAATTGGATTGCTGATTCATTTGGGTTTCTCCCGCTAAGCTTTGTAATATTAACTTTCCGTATCGGAAAGTAATAAGACAATAGCGATAACTTTCCACCCTGTCAACATATTATTTTCCACTGTGGAAAATTAATTAGGGCGTATCGCTTCTGCTCGCCATCCCATGTCCGCTTTCTCGATACAAACCGGGTTCCCAGCATCAACAAAAGCTTCGGCAAAAAACCACTCTTTAAATACAGACCACTGTCCTTCAATCGGCGTATAGCACTGCCCATTCGGTTGCTCGGCAAATACATCGGCTGTGCACCGAGTTAAGTCATCAGTTGGACCGGACATGGCGTAAGCATAAACCGCTTGGCAATGGTCGCTGAGATAATTACGAAACACCACGAGCCAATTATCTTCATAGCGAACGACACTAAAACTAGGGACGTTATTGGCGACCGCGGCGGCAATCACACCACCTGCGTCACCGTCTTCAACAACACGGAATTCGCCCTCTTCGCGCACACGCAATTGAATTCGTTCACCGTGACGCCAAGTGAGTGAATCAAATTCAGTTTCCTCCGCAGCAGCAATTAAAGCATTCAAGCCCCGACTGTTTCGCTTCACTTCTTGCTCGATATAGCGCGTCACTTGATCTGCTTCGGTTAATGGGGTTTGCCCACCACAAGCGGAAAGAACAAGTGTTAACAGCGCTAAGCCAAGTACTTTTTTCATGACTACGCCCTCAACATGAAGATTATTCACTTTTTCATGCAGCAACATGAATTTGCTTCATGTTGTTGCCACCGTAATCGCAGGAATCATGACCGCGACCATAATTGCTGCCTCAACCGCCTGCACTGCCTCACGGGCCGCTTCACCGAGTACATTCCCTTTCACGAGCTGTTTAATTCGATCGCGATGCTGACGCAGTTCACGCGCTGAAAACACCTGAGTTAATAGTCGCGCGCCTTGGCAAAGTGCAATGATAATTACGGTGCGTGCATCAATCGTGCTGCTATCCTGCTCCTCCAATACCGCAGCTCGCATACGTTGACGCAGCTCCTGCTCAGGTTGCGGATTCACTTCCGGGTAAACTCTGCGGGTAAAAAGCCACAGCACTTTCTCTTCGTCGGCACTGACCACGCCATGATCGGCAAGATTTCGCGCCACTTTGTGCTGAATGTCTTTCAAATGCGCTAACTCATTCACCCACGTGCGCAAAACCTTCGGTCGCTTCGACGTTTTGATTTTCTCGATGCATTCGTTTAATAAAGAGTCATCACTGTGGCTATCGTCGGTCAATTCGACATATTTACGTCGACCGTCGGCGATTCGCAGACGATCTTGCAGCATAAGTTCAGCAATCACTGCTGCTGCCACCGCATAACCAACATAACTGCCGCTAATCGTGCCCTTCTCCTCGCATAGCGCGAGCAACATGATTTCTTCATACAGATGCAAAGTGGGTTTCGATCGTTCGCTCATGTTTTATCCTTAGGGGATTGCATAATCCGCTGCAAAATCGAGATAAAAAACGCTGCACCTTTACGCCGGGCAAACTCAATATTTCGCTCGGGAATAGCTTCCGGATCTTGGTACTCAGCCAACACCCGCTCAAGCGAAGCCTCTCGCAAGAAATGGAGTACCGGGTAAGGTGCTCGATTGGTGTAATTCGCCGCATCCTGCTGCTCACTGTCAGCGAATTGATAATCGGGATGGAAGGTCGCCAATTGATAAACACCCTCGTACCCCTGCACTTCGAGCAATTCATTGGCGTAGTCCACCAATTCAAGAAAGTCCTGAAAATCGTCAAATCCGTGGTCAAATATCAGCAGTGTTGTTTCTGTTTGCGGATGTGCGTCAAGCCATTCGCATTCGGCAGCACAGGCTAATAAGGCTGCATCAAGTGTCGTTTGTGAACAAACGACATAACGGATTCGTTGCTGCTCGACTTCGGCTCGCGCAAACGGACAAAAATTATATTTGACGATTACGTCGTTTACCCAAGTCGCCGTGCGGGCGATGACGTCATTCGCGGTGTTGTTCTGCATGATTGCAACCTTCTCGTGCACGCTTCTAGCCAATTTCTGCGAATAGCATAGCATTTTTTCACTTGGTGGTGACGCGTCGGCAGCTAAATTAAATTGCCCCGGCGCGCGGAACCGTTTACTTTTATCAAAGCCTAAGTAATTGCCCTA
>JAMCWV010000175.1 GCA_023481025.1 Gammaproteobacteria bacterium | reverse complement strand
GGTAATAATTCTTGCTGCATGATCTCACGCAGATAACTTGGGTTCGCTTCGATTGTTGCCCGTTCAGCAGAAATGCGATCGGTCATACGGTTTGCGACTTGCTCGAGCAGTTTATAAGGATTCGTGGTGTCAATGTCCTCCGCCTGAGCGGTTTGAATGGACATTCCCAAAGCCATGACCGCGGCAAGCGCAAGGCAAAAACTGCTCGTTCGGCGTTGCAATACTTGGCGTACAAAATTCATTTGATCACTCCTTTAACTTGCGAATGCACTGCTTACGCAGTACATCCTGAACAAGTTCAAATTTTGGTGGCTATTATCGCAAATACAGAAAGGCCATTCACTAGACTAATTGTATAGATTTGTCAGTTTATGGAAAATGGCGTCGTTACAACGCCAAAGCAAAGAAGAATCCAGCAATACAAGCGCTCATCAGGTTAGCCAATGTTGCCGCTAACAACGCACGCATACCCATGGTCGCGATGTCCTTGCGACGCGAAGGCGCCATACCACCAAGACCACCGAGCAAAATTGCTATCGACGAGAAATTAGCAAAACCGCACAGCATAAAGGTAATAATGACTTGGCTTTGCATGCTCATTTCGTCTTTGTAGTTGGCAAAATCAAGGTAGGCAACGAATTCGTTAATGACGAGCTTCTGGCCGATAAAGCTACCTGCAACCTGTGCCTCTTCCCATGGAATGCCCATGATGAAAGCTAATGGCTGGAAGATGTAACCAAAAATCATCTGCATGGTCAGGTCTTCATTGCCGACAAAGCCGCCTAGCCAGCCCAAGATGCCATTCACCATGGCAATTAACGCCACGAACGCAAGCAACATTGCACCCACGTTTAACGCCAACTGCATACCACTGGAGGCACCCGAGGCAGCCGCATCAATCACGTTCGCTCGACGTTCTTCGGTAGGAATATGTGACAGTTCATTGTTCGGTTCTTCAGTTTCAGGAACAATAATTTTCGCCATTAACAATGCGCCCGGCGCAGCCATAAAACAGGCGGCAATCAGGTATTTCAGCTCAATGCCGAGGCCTGCGTAGCCGGCAAGAACCGAGCCAGCAATCGATGCTAAACCACCGACCATCACGGCAAATAACTCAGAACGCGTCATATTCGGAATAAACGGTCGCACCACCAATGGTGCTTCGGTCTGACCAACAAAAATGTTCGCCGCTGCTGACATTGATTCCGGACGACTGGTGCCGAGTAATTTCTGTAACGCCCCACCAATTAAATTGATCACCTTGGTCATCAGGCCAATGTGATACAAAACTGAGATTAACGATGAGAAGAAAATAATCACGGAAAGGACATGGATGGCAAAAATAAAGCCTTGCGAATAGTTACCCAGATCGCCGAACAAAAAGGCGATACCGGCGCCGGCAAAGTCAATGACCGCTGCCACACCAAAGGCAATGTTGCCAAGGATATCCTGGCCGACAGGCACGTAAAGAACAAATGCACCTAAACCCGCTTGTAGTGCAAAAGCGAGAACAACCGTGCGCCAGCGAATATTTTTTCTTGCGGTTGAAAACGCAAAGGCCACGAGCAACAACACGGCCATACCAATGAGGCTAATCATGCTTTCTTATCCTTTCGGTCGAACTTATTCTGATTCCTAATCGCTGAGCTTAGCATTACTCAGCAAGCAACTGTCTAATTTTTGTTTTAATAATGTCGATAGCGATTTCATTTTGTCCACCGCGCGTGACGACTAAATCGGCAAATTGCTTGGAAGGGAAGATAAAATCAAAAAAAGCGGGCCGCACATATTGTTCATACTGTTCGGTAATCGAACTAAGTGAACGACCACGTTTTTCGATGTCTCGATTAATACGACGTAAGAGGCAAATGTCGAGAGGGGTGTCCATAAACACGGAAATATCAAATTGCTCACGTAACTGTGGGTCACACAACAGCAGGATACCTTCAACCAAAATCACCCGCGCCGGCGTCACCGTGATGGTATTCTGCAAGCGCGTATGCTCTTTATAACTATACTGCGGCATTTCCACCGACTGACCTGCACGTAACTGGCGCAAATGCGCAGCAAGTAATTCATGCTCGAAGGCACTCGGGTGGTCATAGTTAGTCAAAACTCGCTGCTCTAATTGCAAGTGACTTTGATCGCGATAATAGGCGTCTTCTGACAACACCGAGATACGCTCACCGCCAAGCTCCGCCACAAGTTCTTGATAAACAGTTGAGGCAAAAAGGCTTTTTCCGGACGCCGACGGACCGGCAATAGCAATAATGGTTGTTTTTCCCACGAGAGACCCTATGAGTAGCAGCAGTAAAGAGACAGCGTCGCTGTTAAATCTCCGGCATTATCCCGAATTTCGCCGCATTTATAAACATGAAATTCGCGATTTCGACACAGGGTCGTCGATTTACCGCATTCTCCCCGACCGAACCGTCACTATTCCCGCCCTTCATAACCCCAAGGTGCTGGTGGCGTTGGAATGTTCGTCGTTAAGTCGAAATCCACCCGCCAAGTCCATTCACCATCAGCCATCGTGCCATAGCTGTAGCGTTCGCCCGGAACTAATTCAATTCGCCAACCAAGAATCTCACCTTGTTCGCCGGTGCGCTCGGTAAAGATAAACATTTGTTGCTGAGTAGTGCCCGGAGACGTTGTGAACCCACCATAGCCCGTTTCTTCAGAGTCTGAGCCATCAGGTTCCCGATGGTCATGGCTGAGCGTTAGGTGATCATCATGTAGTGTATAAATCCACGTTCGCGAACGATCCCAATCGCCTTGGGCTGGCCGTTCAATATGAAATGGAGCGTAGACCTGAGTCTCTGAACATTTTCGAAAGTGCACCACCAAGGCTTCATCGCCAGCGAGTAAATCTCGCCCCGGGCGCTCAACAATTCTTTGACCGGAAAATGCCTGACCGCAAAGCGTCTGTAAGCTATCAAAAAAGGCGACATGAGGACTCTCATGTACCGTTTGCGTTTCAGTCTGCGTGTCTGCATTGACTGCCATCATCATCAACATTGCAATGATCATGCTTTCGTCCTTTTAATTGATTTCAATTTGCTGCGACGTTGAGCCTCTTGTCGCTGCTTGGCTTGTTAGTTATACCACACTCTAGTCGATGACTTAGCTTTCGTTGAGGAACCACTGTAAAAGCAAAAACAGCAGGGAAATTTCAGTTGTTTTCATGCTATTTTGTACCCGTGGTGTTTTTTCATTAATGATTGGACGTGAGAATGGAACTAAAAGACCTGCGTGACAGGATTGAATCAATTGATCAGCGCATCATTCGAGCCCTCGCAGAGCGACGTGATATTGCTCTCGCCGTCGCAAAATATAAAGCGGAAAAGGAAGGGTCGGTACGTGATACCGAGCGCGAAGCCTCATTACTCCTAACCATTATGGAGCAAGGACGAAAACTTGGCCTCGACCCCAGTTATCTAGCGCGTCTTTATCAAGTCATTATCGAAGACTCGGTGCTCACCCAGCAAGCGTGGATGCAACAAAGCGAACATCCCGGTGCCATGACGATTGCTCACTTAGGCACAGCAGGAAGTTACTCGCATCAGGCGGCACTTGGTTACGCAACACGGCGGCAATGCAGTTTTCATGGCATCTCTTGCGATAGCTTCCAAGAAATTTTGGCAGCGGTCGAAGAAGGTCGCGCTCCGCTTGGTATTTTACCGATTGAAAACTCAACTTCAGGCTCCATTAACGAGGTCTATGACCTATTACGCCACACGCACCTACATATTGTCGCTGAAACATACCTTTCCGTTGAACATCAGATTTTAGTGCGGCCGGAACATGAGCAGGAAAAGATTCATACCATTTATGGCCATCCGCAAGCAATTGCGCAATGTTCAAGATATCTAAGCCAACTTGACGGTGTCCAAGTGCTCGCTTATCCGTCTTCGGCCCATGCCATGGAATATGTCGCCGCCCAAACCGAACCGGGGTTCGCGGCTTTGGGTTCGCAAAATGGCGGTGCGTTATTTAACTTGATTGCAACCGCCGGCAATCTTGCCGATCAGCCGGAAAACCAGACGCGTTTTATACTAGTTCAACGTCACCCGATCCATCTACCACAACAACTGCCTGCTCGCACCAGCCTGATCATGGCAACCCATAACCAACCCGGTGCGCTCGCTGATGCGCTCATCGTGTTGCGCGAGCATCAGTTAAATTTAATTAAACTTGAATCGCGTCCGATGCCAGGTAACCCATGGGAAGAATTGTTCTATGTTGACCTTGCGGTTCACGAACAAAACCCACAATGGCAGCAAGCAGCTAAAGAACTGAAAGCGATGACCCGATTTATTAAAGTACTTGGCTGCTATGCTGACGAACGGGTAAAGCCTACACACGTCAATATTCCCGAGCCAACTGACCAAGGACAAAGCCAATGAAGATCGCAAAGTTTCCGCTCCTATTCGCCAGTATCAGTCTTGCGCTCGGCGTGACTGCGTGCAGTCCACACGCGCCAACAAAGGTGGCTGTCGATCCCAAATGCGAGGCATCAGTAAGTACTTATCAAGGCCTCGCTGATGCCGATGGTCAAACCATCAACCTGACCGGTATTGTCCATGGCGTCTTTCACGGTGAGTCGCAACTTGGCGGCTTCTTCATGCAAGCAGCCGACGCTGCAGGTGCGGTGTTCGTGCACGATAGTGACATGGTTGGCGCAGTCGCTGTTGGTGATCAACTCAACCTCACTGCCACCGTGCAACCCGGCCAAGGTCATTGGGAGCTACACCAAGTCAGTGATGTCATCCACTGTGGTCAAGCGGACATCACAACACAGACATTGACGCTCCCACTAGCAAGCGACGAATCATTGAGCGACCATCTATTCCAGCGAGTCCGCATTGACCAAGACTTGATTGTTATCGGTCACTACCAACTCGCGCGCTTTGGCACTTTAGATCTCGCAAGTGAACGATTGTGGACCGCCACCCAAGTCGTTGCTCCTGGCGCCGAAGCTGCTGCTTATAGTGCTAATAATCAAGCGAAGCGCCTCGTTTTAGATGACGGTTCATACACCGAGTACCCGGAGCAAATCCCTTATCCAACGGGCGGCTTGCATATCGACAACTCAGTACGCAGCGGTGATACCGTCCGACAGCTCGAAGGCGTCTTAGTGCGGGTGGGCCAGAATTACCATTTGCACCCGGTAACTGAACCTGAGTTTATCGCCACGAATCCGCGTCCTGCATTACCGAACATTGAAGGTGGCGACGTTCGTTTGGTCGCATTTAACGTCTTAAACTACTTCAATGGCGACGGCCAAGGTGCTGGCTTTCCAACCCCTCGGGGCGCAGCGAACGAGGCTGAATTCGAACGCCAACGAGCGCGTACCATTGCCACCATGATCGCACTGGATGCAGATATCTATGCCTTAATGGAAATGGAGAATGATGGCTTTGATCAGCAGAGTGCGCTCGCCGATTTAACTCGCGGACTGAACGAAGCTGCTGGTGATGATGTATTTGCCTACGTTAGCGCGGACACTGACCGTGTTGGCTCAGACGCAATCACCCAAGCCATTATTTATAAACCGGCGCGGGTTACGCCTGTCAGCGATTTACTTTGGACAACTGACGGTGCCTTTGGTTGGGGCAGTCGACCACCGCTGCTACAAAACTTTCAGGTCAACACCACGGGTAAGCAGCTCGCGGTTGTTGCCAATCACTTTAAATCAAAGGGCGGTTGCCCACGTGAGCGCGACAACGTGAATGCCAACCAAGGTGATGGCCAAGCGTGTTGGAACGCACTGCGGGTAGAGACTGCACTCGAATTAGCGGCCTGGCTCGACACCAACCCGGGCGACATTAACCACGACAATTTTGTGCTGCTCGGCGATTTCAATGCCTATAAACAGGAAGATCCGCTCACTGCATTGGCCGGTGTAGGCTATCGAAACCTTGCCCACGACTTTGACCCGGACGGTTATTCGTATGTCTTTCGGGGCGAAAAAGGCAGTTTAGATCATGTGCTTGTGCATGAAAGCATGCTTTCTGCCGTCATCGGTATGGCGCACTGGTATATTAATGCCGACGAACCTGTTGCGTTTGAGTACCCGCTGGAAAGCAAGACGCCATGGCAACAGGAGCATTGGTACGCTCCGACGCCCTATCGTTCGTCGGATCATGACCCCATTTTGACAGTTATTGATTCAACGCAACTCAATTAAAAAAGCGAATGGTACAATCGAAAGATAGCGCTCGAGATTGAGCCGTAACCTGTTAAACTAATTAATACGAGTTAAACACTCATCCGATTAAAAGGAGCCACGCGATGAAACAATTGAATGTTATCGGCCTAGAACAGGAAAGTGCAAAGAAGCTTGCTGACAAACTCAATGAGTTATTAGCGAACTACCAAATTTTCTACATGAATGTTCGTGGTTTTCACTGGAACGTGCGCGGCGAAAACTTCTTTGAACTGCATGCGAAATTTGAAGAAACCTACAATGACTTGTTGCTCAAAGTTGACGAGATTGCTGAGCGGATTTTAACCCTTGGCCAGCGGCCACGTCATGCTTACTCGGCCTATTTAGAGCAAAGCTCGATCAAGGAAGAGAAAGACTTACACGACGGTCGTGAATGCGTCACCAGTATTTTAGGCAGCTACAAAATCGTCATCGCTTTACAGCGGGAAATTCTTGAACTGGCAGGTGAAGCCGGCGATGAAGGTACCAACTCACTCATGGCTGACTATATAAGCCAGCAAGAGAAAACAGCTTGGATGTTAACCGCCTACCTCGGCTAACTCACTTTATTTCGGATTATGAAAACGGCAACATTCGCAACGGTTGCCGTTTTTTTGTATAATCCGCGCCCGCAAAACACCAATTGGTAAACACCTGGCCCTGAATTTACGATTCAGCCAGCTAACGAAAGGTTTATACCCCATGCAATATATCTGCGCTGCGCTCTACAAATTTGT
The DNA here is from genome assembly GCA_023481025.1 of Gammaproteobacteria bacterium. Next base: position 6,862 of record JAMCWV010000175.1, on the reverse strand, counting down.
CGAGCTCAATGATTATGAGGCAATACGCCAGCCTTTATTTGACGTGATGGCCGAACACCAAGTCAAAGGCACCCTGCTACTGGCTCGCGAAGGCATTAACGGCACCATTTGTGGTACCCGCGAAGGCATTGACGCGACCTTGACATGGCTGCGCAACGACCCGCGTTTAGCCGACCTCGAACACAAAGAGTCACTCAGTGAAACGCAAGCCTTCTACCGCACTAAGGTCAAATTGAAGAAAGAAATTGTGACCATGGGCATTGATTGGATTGACCCGAAGAACGTGGTTGGCACCTATGTGAAAGCGCACGAATGGAATCAGCTCATCAATGATCCAGACGTGCTGCTTATCGATACGCGTAACGACTACGAGTATGCGGTTGGCACATTTAAAGGCGCGGTCAACCCGAAAACGGAAACCTTCCGAGAATTTCCTGAATACGTGCAGCAGCATTTAGACAAAGGCAAGCACAAGAAAGTCGCCATGTTCTGTACCGGTGGGATTCGCTGTGAAAAGTCGACTGCGTACTTGAAAGAGCTCGGTTTCGACGAGGTTTATCACCTACAAGGCGGTATTTTAAAATATCTTGAAGAAGTCCCTGCAGAAGAAAGTCTATGGGACGGCGAATGCTTTGTCTTCGACCAACGTGTGACGGTCAAACATGGTCTCGAGCAAGGTACTTATGATCAGTGTTACGCATGTCGGATGCCGATTACCGCCGAAGAAATGGCCTCTGAGCTGTATCAAAAAGGCGTGAGTTGCCCGCATTGCTATGACAAAACCACGCCAGACCAAAAGGAGCGGTTTGCTGAGCGTGAGAAACAAATTCAGTTGGCGAAGCAACGTGGCGAAAAACACATTCGCGACGGTCGACTCGAAGGTTAATCCGCCGTTACATTCGGCAACGTTAAGGCACGGACGCCGGCAATGATACCCACCGCGATGAGTAGCAGCAGCACCATCGCGGTGCCAAACAGCTCATCCAAGATCCCCAGCAACATCCCCAGCAGCAATAAGGCACCAATCACGGTATTACTCACCGCAGTGTACTGTGCGCGATTTTCTTGCGTGGCCATATCGACCAGATAAGTTTTACGACCGACTCGTGCGCCATGATGAGCGACCGCAGCAAGGAAAATTAAACCGCCACCAACTAGGCTTAACCCAAACCACTCTGCATAATCTTGATTCACCGCCAAGGTTAATGCCATTACCGCAGACGCCATAAAGGCTGCCGCGGCCATGACATGATGACTGGCGCTGTCCGACCATTTCCCCCAGAACCTTCCCGCCAGCATTCCAGCCAAGCCACTCGCCAAGAGCAAACCGCCGAGGCCGGTCAATGCGCCTTCGGTTTGGCGTTGAATCAAGACCACAATATAAGGAATAGAAAAAGCTGAGGAGACTAGCAAAGCACGAGTTAAAACGAACTGGCCGAAATTCTTATCCTGCCAGAGGATGCGTAATGACTTTATTGCTTCTGTGATGGCATTGCCGCCGCCACTGGTCGCGCCCGGAGTTTCCGGAATACGGGCATAGCTCAATGCAGCAAATAACCATAAAAATGCGGCACCGGTAAATAAAGCGATAAAGAGGTTAAGGCTACCGTCAACCTCCGGCGCAAACATAATCAAAGCGGCGGTGGCAAGGGTCATAAAGCCAGCCGTCGTGGCCGCTAAACCCGTCAAGCGGCCGCGCCGAGTTTTGGAAATGGTTTTACCCAAAACATCTTTGCTCGCTACCGAGCAAATGCCGCGGGAAATACTGAAAACTACCAACCAACCAATCGTCCACCAGCCGAAAGCAAGTGACGACAAGGACTCCCTGCTGAGCAGCACTAATCCGGCCACAATCAGTAGAAGCGCCAGTGCCTGACCGACACTACCAACAACCCAAAACCATTTCCGCACCGGCTTTTCGCGCATGCGTTGAGCGACGAATAACTGCGGTAGCAGAGAGAGAGACTCACGCAAGGGCACCAACATGCTGATAAAAAATGCTGGCGCTCCGGCAACCGACAACATCCATGGCAATACAAGGCGGGCGCTGACTAAGGAGTCACCAAGTTTCGTCAGAGTGAGGCTCCACAGATGCAGCATAAAAGCGGTCGGCTGTTCACTGCAGGCTTCATCAGGAATATCCTTACACACACGTGCGTCTTCATCTTCAGCTAAATAGCCATAAACACGTTCGGTAATCGGATTCTGTTCGTCCTTATTGCTCGCCATACCCTCTCCTTTCACTGCGATTCAGTTGCCGTCAGAGCTTCCTGCAGTTGAAACCAGATACGATTAATCAGCGCCACTAAGCGGACCCAATCACGCAGCTCTTCGCGATCGAGCATATGCGCTGCTGTTTGGTTGTAAACCTCTAAAAAAGCGTCGATTTCATCATCATAGAGATCGTTGATGACGATCGTTGACGCCACATCAAATGCCGGGTGGCCATAACCTGCGTATTCCCAGTCGATGATCTTTAATTCTGGGCGAAAAAAAACATGCTCCGCGTTGAGGTCGTGGTGACAAAAAACTTTCGGACCATGCTCCCAAGCGGCAAACATGTCCGCGTAACTTTCGCAGTCACTGCGAGCGTCACGGCCGCGGCCTGGCTGCAAATCTTCAAGCGCATTACAATAGGCCTGAACCCGCTCACTGAGCGACCAAGGTCGCACATCAACTCGTAATTGATGGACATGGAGTTGCGCTTCGGCAAGTTGTTCGGCGCGTTGCATCGGATCGAAAATGTTGGCTACGGGATCGCCGTTAAGAAACTCTTGCACCACTGCGCCACTGTCTGGGTCGGCATAAATAACTTGGGGAGCCAATCCTTGCTCGGCCAGCAACTGATCGAGTTGAATCGCTTCACCTGTTTGCCGGCCAAACTCCATATCATGAGTGTATTGTTTGACAATATACTGATGTTCGCCATTTTCAATCCGCCATGTCGAGTTGGCGAGATCATGGCCAATGGAGTGGGTTTTCCAAACACCATGCACCGGAAGGTGGGCTAAACAACTGGTTGGAAATGCCATAGTCTTGAGATCCCATCATTTGCTACGAAGTAGCGTTATAGTCTGAGGATAATCTCCCTATTCTGCAACCGTTTCCATGCGCAAGTCGGTTTTGTTTTCGTGCTCGTTTTTCAGTGCTTGGCGCCATTTAAAATAACCCACGGTCGCCATCACGGTATACACCGCAAATAAGATCGAGGTCGCATGAAAGCCTTTGAACCAAAACAAGCCTACGTATAGTAAATCAATTACTATCCAATAAAGCCAGTTTTCAAGGAGTTTTCTCGCCACCAGAAATGTTGCGAAGAAACTAAACACCGTCGTAATCGAGTCTAGGTAGGCAAAATCAGCGTTGGTATAGCGCTGCAATAGCCACGCAATCGCTAAACTTAAAGGAAGAAGAGCCAGCCCCCATTGCAAGTGCCATTGCCACGGTTTACTGCTAATTGGCAACTGGTTAGTTTGCGCATGTTTAGCGGCACGACTAAAGCGCCAAGACCAATAGCCGTAGACCGCCATCACGACATAAAAAACCTGCAGCAAGGTCTCCATATACAGCCGGCCTTGAAAAAATAGCACGGTGTAAATACTCGCACTGATCACCGCCGCCGGCCAACACCACAGGCTTTGGCGAATCGCCAAGATGACATAGGCAACGGCCATAGCGACGGCAATAAGCTCCGCCGTCGACGACAGCGCCAATAGACTGAGTAATTTATCCATTCGGATTTAAGTCACGATTAATAAACTTACACACTAACACTTGCGATGGCACCTGTTGATAGACACGCTCGAGTTCATCGGTCAAAATCGCCATCAATGTGCGATAGTCGCCAAAAATTTGTGTGCTCATGGTATTGGTATTGACGGTCAGCTCATCGTATTGCGCCAAACGCTCAACAAATTCACCAATAATTTCTCGGTATTCGGCGGCTAAAGGATACAAGCTAATTTCTGCGGATAATTGCATCATACTGTCCTCTTGAAAGAGGGCAGAGTGCAAGCTCTCACTCTCGCACCCTGCCCCTACTGCTTAATTAGAAACGATAACGCGCGGTTACGCCGAAGCGACGTGGTTCACCGAATTGAATGTAATTTTCGGCGACATAATCTTTGCGCGGATCATTACCGAAATAGAAACCGCGGGTCGTGTAGTCTTTATCCAACAAATTCCGCGCCCACAGACTGAACTCCCACTGATTGTGCGTTTTACTTAACCGCGCATGGACAAGCCCGTAGGAAGATGACTGTTGGTCATGACTGTTTGAATAATAGAACTTATCACGCCCATCAAGCTCTAATCGCAGCAACCAGTTTTGCGGAAGTGAGTACTCACCACCTAAGTGAATTTGCCAATTTGGTGCATGGGCTTGCGCGCGGCCACGCAGGTTGGTGCCGTCACGTAAAACTAAGTCGTTGAACTCGGTTTCTAGCCAACCGAGATTCACGAAAAGACGCAAGGCATCGTTCGCTACCCAGTCGAGTTGAGCTTCAATACCATAATTAGTGCCGTCCGAGGCATTATCCATATAAGTGACGAAGACCGCATTGCGTTCCACATAGGCATTGACTTGCATATCATCGCGCTAGCTGTAGAAAGCATTCAGCTGCAGCGACACGCTTTGCTCCGGCAAAAATGCTTTATAGCCGACTTCAAGGTTGGTCAAGTACTCGGAGTCGAACGTGGCTCGCGACTGCAAAAACTCACGATGATCTTCAAGATTCCGATCTTCAACCCGACCTAAAGCTTCACCGTTAACGCCGCCGCCCTTAAAGCCTCGCGTCAAAGAACTGTAGACTGTCTGCATCGGGGCTAATTGATACTCGATGCTCAACCGACCACCCCAAGCGTCATCGGTTGGCGTGGCAGTAATACCGCGACTATCGCGATAGTCGTTGTCGTATCGCTCCCAACGAACGCCATAGGTGAAGCGTAGACGTTCGCTCAGCTGTTGCTGCAATTCACCGTATACAGCCGTGCGCTCCGTGTCATACTGACTGCTAAACGGTGCACTTAAATAGGTATAATCACGATCAAGATCTTGCGTCCGCTCTTGGCGGTAAATGCCCACTAGCCAATCGGTTGCTACGTTTCCAGCCATGAGCGGCTGTGCCGAGAGTAAGCGAGCCTCGAGTTCGACTTGATCGCGCTCACGATAGTATGCGTCCCACGAATTGTATTCCCAGCCCGGACGAATACCTTCGAATGCCCAGTCTTCGTCAAAGCTATACTCTGAATCAGCCGTTAAATAGCTGGTCATGAGCTGTAATTCGTATCCCTGCTCACTCAGATAACGAACGGCAATCCGGCCAGCGTGACTGTCGAGGGTGTCTTTGCCCGGTGTATCTGACAATGTTTGCCGATTGCGGTCGAGACTCCACGCGTCATAACCATTATCAAGATTAAAGTGATGATAGGTGAAGTCTGCAGACCATTGATCACTTAGCTGCCAATGCGCGTTCAAGCGCAGCGTGATTTCGTCTTGGTTTTGGGTGTCTTTGCGGCCCAAGTGAATGTTTTCGATGAAGCCGTCACTTTGATAACCAAATAATGAACCGCGCCAGACCAAGTCCTGATTCACAGCACTACCATAGGCAAGGCCAAGGCTACGGCTATTGTAGTTTGCTAACATGGCTTCAAGGACACCGTTTGGATCGGCATCGAGCGCTGTACTACTCATGTAAATCATGCCAGCCATAGCATCAGCACCAAACCGTGTACTTTGCGGACCACGGAAAACTTCAACCTGACCGATATCAAAAAGAATACCGGCGGAGCCTAAGCCACTGTAGTTAATACCGTCGAGCATGAGGCCCACCGACGGATTGATCGGGTCGACAAATTGACTCCGCTCACCGATGCCGCGAATTTGTACAAAGCTCGCGCGTGAAGCACCCGATGCTAAGTTCACGTTCGGGGCCATGAGCAACGCCGCCTCAAGGTGTTCCGCTTGCCGTTGGCGAAGATCATCGCCGTTTAACACGGAAACACTCGCTGCCACGTCTTCAATGCCACGGCTACGGAATTCACCTTGCACAGTAATGCGCTCAATTGACGTTTCGCTTGCTTCTTCTGCCATAACGGGCAGAGCAATAGCGGTCAACAGAGCAATGGTAATTGGATTTAATTTCATGCTGGATCTCTTCTTCCTCATACAAAATAAAGAATGAGATCCGGTTCTGCGTAAATTGGTGGGTGTGTAATCAGAGTCGATCAAGAAACGCGATTACAGATGTTCATTACCAATCCCTACGCCAGTATTAACCGGATCAGGTGCAAAGGGTTCACACGAGTATCTCAGCCATAACTTCTGTAATTCAGAAGCGAGGCACCCCTTTGGTAATTTGCCGTCAGTATTTCACTGCAGCGGCCGCAGTATAACGAATTGCACTTGCTTTGCAAGTTCGCCAAGCAAGTTCCACCAAGTTATCACTTTACGATAACTTGGTGTTTTAGATAGTCATCGAGCTCACCGGTCGGCAACGGCTTGGAGAAATAATAGCCCTGGCAAATGATTTGCGGTGACTCGGCCATTAGATAGTCAACCTGCTCTTTGCTTTCGACACCTTCCGCGACCACGCGAAGGTTCATGTGTTCGCTCATTGAAATAACCATATCGACAATTTTCTCTTGACGCGGATCGCCAATGCCCATGACAAAATGACGATCAATTTTCAACTCTTGCAGAGGCAAATCACTTAAGTAACTCAGTGACGAGTAACCCGTACCAAAATCATCAATGGAGAATTCGATACCGAACCGACTCAATTCGCGCATTTTCGCACTGACTGCATGCACGTCGTCTAGTAACAGATTTTCAGTGACTTCAATGGTTAACCGTTTCGGATCC
>JAMCWV010000144.1 GCA_023481025.1 Gammaproteobacteria bacterium | reverse complement strand
AAAATCACCTTCTAAACCGTGCCCCACCGCTTCGTGCAATAACACGCCAGGCCAACCTGAACCGAGCACAACCGGCATACTGCCCGCTGGTGCAGGCTTCGCTTCTAACATGATTAACGCTTGGCGCACGGCTTCGTCAACGAAACTCAAATAGCGCGGTTGTTCGTTGTTTGAGTCGGTTTGATCCAGCCACACCGGTTCAAAGAAATAGGAATAACTCACCCGGCCGCCGCCACCCGAAGAACCCCGTTCACGACGACCGTTTTGCTCGGCAAGTACACTGCAATTCAGGCGCACGAGAGGCCGAATATCGCTAGCTAACGTGCCGTCAGTCGCAGCCACTAACACATGTTCGTACACACCCGTCAAACTGACCGTCACTTCTTGAATGCGTGGGTCAGCTTTGCGCGCGTGTTTGTCCATCGCTTGTAGCAAGGCAATTTTTTTACTTTCACTTAAGCTGCTCAGCGGGTTTTCTGGCTGATATAAATCATGGCCATGCACCGCGGTTAAAATTTTTGCTTTGCCCTCGCCACCCGTGTCAGCAATGCCTTTCGCAGCTTTTGCAGCGCGCGTTAACGCCGCCGGATCAATGCTGTCGGCATAAGCAAAACCGGTTTTCTCGCCACTAATCGCGCGAATACCAAGGCCACTTTCGATACTGAAACTGCCACTTTTAACAATACTGTCTTCCAGCACCCACGCTTCGTGGCTACTGCTTTGCAAATAAATGTCGGCGTAGTCAATGCGACTACCGGCCAGATCATCTAGGCACTGCTGTAACAAAGACTCGTCGAGTTGCCCCGGAGCCAACAGCTGTTCAGCGACTTCAGTTGCTATGTTCAATGACTTACGTTTTCCTGAACTGTTCCGAGCGCAGCGCATGAAGTTCAGAAAGATCCGGCGTCACAGTAATGGTTCCTGGTGCGTCGTCGAGTTCGGCAACAACGCGTCCCCACGGGTCCGCGACGAGCGAATGCCCATAGGTTTCGCGGCCATCATCGTGAGTTCCGGTTTGATTCGGCGCGAAGACATACACTTGGTTCTCTATCGCGCGCGCTTGAATCAGCACCCGCCAATGCGCCGCACCGGTCACTTTCGTAAATGCCGAGGGTAAAGCAATCAGCTCTGCGCCTTGTGCGCGTAGCGCTCGGAACAGTTCAGGAAAACGTAAGTCATAACAAACCGTCAAACCTAACTTCCCAAAAGGCGTGTCGGTCACCACTAACCGTGAGCCTGGTTTAGTATATTTTGATTCTCGATAACTTTTAGTTTGGTCGGCGACATCGGCGTCAAATAAATGAATCTTGTCGTAGCGGGCGTGCACCCGTCCTTGGTCGTCATAGAGAATCGACGCGGCAGCGTAACGCTCACCTTCATCAATGGGCAGCGTGCCGGCTAAAATCCACAGCCGAAAACGTTTTGCGCAATCGGCAATAAAGTTCTGCACCTCGCCGTCACCAAAGGTTTCGGCAAATCGACCTTGCCCCGACTCACCGGCGCCAAAACGCGCGAACATTTCCGGCAAAATCACCAAGTGTGGTTCGTTTTCCCCTGCCTCGGCCGCTGCATTCGCTACTGCGAGTTGCTCTAACTGCGCGGCAATATAGTCACGATTCAGTGCCCAGTCGCGGCGCGACGTCCACTGTAACAGACTAATGTTCGCCATGATTTTCGCTCTCTTGTTCGTCCTGTTCTTGTTCGTCCTGTTCTTGTTCGCCCTGCCCCTGCGATTTGCGCTCGAGTTCGGCTTCCGTGTGCTCCGGGAGTTCGCGCGGCAATACTTCGTCAGCGAGCTCTGGTAATTCGACCTCTTTGCTGTCGCGGCTCACTTCATTCACCACCGGATCACTCATGGTGCCGGTTACTTCGTACTGCAATCGACTAATCACTTGCGCGTCATGCAACATGCGGTCAATCAGTAGCGCGGCCAAGCCACTCGGCGGGTTAACCATAAATGCCAACAATACCGGCAAGCTCGACGTCACTTTCGGCACATACGTCAACTGATAATGAATCGCTTCCGTCGCTAAGTTAGTCGTTCCAATCACGCTCATGTCACCGGCGGCGCCATTCATGCGCGTATTATCCGTACTGACCACCCCATCTTGTAGGTTTAACGTACCACCAAATGACGAATAGAACATGCCACGCGCGAAAATGTCGCGAAAATCGAGTGTGAACTTGCGGATCACGCTCTCGAGACTGAGCACTGAGAAAATTCGTGCTGCGTCCGGTACGTCACGTAAATAGCCGGGACCAAGCAACCACTGCACATCGCCACTCAGCTCGGCACGATCAAAGTCGCTTGGAAGCCCCGGCCAGTCCAACCGGTACTCAACTTTGATATCCGAATCACGTACCACCGAGGTGAACCCCATGTCAGCTACATAAGCGCCGATATTATTTGAATTGAAGCTACCTTGAATGCGCGTACGAAGATTGTCGCCGTTGTCATGGGTCCAACCGCCCGTCGCTGCCAATACCGTGCGCCCGCGGCGCATCTCAAAGCGCTCAATTTGCTCACCCGTCGTTGGACTTAAACGCAAACGAACCTAGATCGGAAGA
>JAMCWV010000264.1 GCA_023481025.1 Gammaproteobacteria bacterium | reverse complement strand
GAGATCGCTAGTGCTAGCGCCAACATAATCGAAAAGGACAAAGGTGAAACGTTGCTCTAATTCCGGCAGCAAAAATCGCCACATCTGTTGATTGCAGCCAAAACCATGAGCGAACATTAAAACTTCGGGCCCGCTGCCGAATACCGTGACGTTATTTCGTTGGATGATATTTTGCATGATTATTTGTAAATTTGATTTTTACAAAATATAACACCAATTGCGATAAAAGACACGGAAATGAACTAGGCTTTGCTACTTTTACCTTTTGCGGTTTGACCACGTCGACTGTTGTTAGGCTTATGGCTGTTTGTGCGCTTTGCATTTCCAGTATTAGCAGGATTGCGCGGCGGCCGTTGGCCCTGTTTTGGCGGTGGTGTTTTTCCGGTCAAAGGAACTTCAGCAAAACCATCGAGCTGGCATCGTTCAATCGGCTGGCCGATTAGTTTTTCAATGGCTTTTAAGGTTTTAAATTCCTCGTCCATCACCAGTGAAATGGCATGGCCAACTTGACCTGCACGACCGGTGCGACCGATTCGATGGACATAGTCTTCAGCGACTTGTGGTAGGTCGTAGTTAATCACGTAGGGCAGTTTATCAATATCCAGTCCACGTGCGGCAATGTCTGTGGCAACAAGGATTTGAACCTGACCGGTTTTAAAATCGCTGAGCGCTTTCGTGCGAGCGCCTTGGCTTTTGTTGCCATGAATGGCTGCAGCTAAGAAGCCGTCTTTATCGAGTTGCTTAACCAGACGGTTCGCACCGTGTTTGGTTCGTGAAAACACAATCACTTGCGGCAGATTTAGGTTACGGAGGATTTGCATGAGCATACGCGGCTTTTGACTTTTGTCAGCTGCATACATGGTTTGCTCAATGCGCTCGGCCGTTGAGTTGGGCGGCGCTACGGATATTTCGACCGGATTGCTCACTAAGCCTTTCGCAAGGGTGCGAATCTCATTCGAGAAGGTCGCAGAAAACATCAATGTTTGACGTTTTGCTGGCAGGAATTTCATGATCTTCTTAATGTCATGAATAAACCCCATGTCGAGCATACGGTCGGCTTCATCAAGCACTAACATTTCGAGCTTGGGGAAGCGAATTGCATTTTGCTGATAAAGATCCAGCAAACGACCCGGTGTCGCAACGAGAATGTCCACACCTTTACGTAGCTTCATCATCTGCGGGTTGATCTTTACGCCGCCAAACACAACTGCGTAATTCAACGGCAGATTGGCGCCATAAGTCGCAACACTTTCACCCACTTGAGCAGCGAGCTCGCGAGTTGGCGTTAAGATTAAAACGCGAGCTGTATTGGCTTGCGCACGCTCATTGCCTTTGAGCATTTCCAAAATCGGTAAGGTGAAACCTGCGGTTTTACCAGTGCCTGTTTGCGCTGCGGCCATCACGTCATGGCCAGCCAATACCGCGGGTATGGCTTGCTCTTGAATGGGAGTTGGTTCGGTATAACCTTGGCGTGTCAAAGCGGTAAGAATTTCAGGGGAAAGTCCGAGTTCAGCAAATGTCATGTATCAATGTGCAACTTAAATAGTGGTAAAGAGGCGCTATTCTACCCCAGAACCATGTCGGGTGCAGTCTATTTCGCATTCGCATGATTTAGCATTTGGTTTTTGGGCCGAGGATTGTGGCGCTCGACTGCGCTAATGTGTCTGGATAGTCGAGTGTGTAATGCAGGCCACGGCTTTCTTTGCGTTGCATAGCGCTGCGGATAATCAATTCAGCGACTTGCGCGAGATTACGTAGTTCGAGCAGGTTATTACTAACGCGGAAATTGGCATAGTAGTCGTGAATTTCTTGTTGCAATAGCTCAACTCGACGTAATGCTCGTTCTAAGCGCTTGGTGGTGCGTACAATACCGACGTAGTCCCACATAAACAGGCGCAGCTCGTGCCAATTGTGCTGAATGACGACTTCTTCATCGGAGTCCGTGACTAAACTGTCGTCCCATAGCGGTAATTCAGCAGGAAGGTTGATCTCGGGAAGCCTCGCTAAAATATCGGCAGCGGCGGCACGGGCGAAGACTACACACTCCAATAATGAATTACTTGCCATCCGATTGGCGCCGTGCAAGCCCGTATAGGCGACTTCGCCGATGGCATACAGTGAATCGATGTCGGTGCGCGCGGCGAGGTCAGCAACGACGCCGCCACAGGTATAATGAGCTGCTGGAACAACAGGCATGGGTTCTTGGGTAATATCAATACCAAGACTTAGACATTTCTCATAGATCGTGGGGAAATGCTGCTGAATGAAGTCAGCCGGCTGATGGGAAATATCCAAGTACATACAGTCAGCACCGAGGCGTTTCATTTCAAAGTCAATCGCACGAGCGACGACATCACGTGGTGCTAACTCGGCAGCCGGATGGAAATCCGGCATAAATCGACTGCCATCAGGACGCTTTAACACTGCGCCTTCACCGCGCAGAGCTTCGGTGAGGAGAAAATTGTGTGCTTTCGGATGGAACAAACAGGTCGGGTGAAATTGATTGAATTCCATATTTGCAACCCGACAGCCAGCCCGCCAAGCCATAGCAATGCCATCACCGCTGGCGACG
>JAMCWV010000140.1 GCA_023481025.1 Gammaproteobacteria bacterium | reverse complement strand
GGCTTATAGAAACCGTGGCCCTCATTCGCTTTGACCAGCCACTCATATTCGCGTTGATGTTCAATTAATGCAGCGCGTAATGCTTCAGCATGCTCAATCGGAGCACGCATGTCTTGTTGTCCATGAATAACTAGAACCGGTACTTGCAGCTCGCTCACACGAGCTACCGGCGACTGCTGCCGACGCTGTTCGCTATCCGTGCCCAATGCACGCTGCAAATAGGAGCGACCGAAGCTGCTGCGTGGTAAATCACCCACTTGAAACATGAGATTTAAATCGTAAAAGCCTGCAAATCCAATCGCACAACGATAGAGCTCTGGCTCGCGAATAGCCGACATCATTGCCGCATAGCCGCCAAACGCTGCGCCGTAGATACAAACCCGATTACCGTCAACTTTGCCTTGTTCGATCAAGGCCAATACGCTATCGGTAATATCATCGACAATGCCAGTTCCCCATTCCTGCAAACCAGCACGTTCAAACGCCAGACCAAAACCACTGGAGCCACGAAAATTCGGTTGCCAGACCGCATATCCTTGCTGTGCTAATAACTTCGCTTCACGATCAAAATAGGCTATTGAGTCGCGCACACCATAGGGGCCACCATGAGGGACAACAACCAAGGGCGGTAATTTTTGAGAGTCGTTTATTGTTGGTACGGTTAGCATTCCCTGTATCGTTGTTCCGTCACGGTTTACAGTAGTAATTGCATGCGTTGCTGGTAAGTCGTGTCCGGAAAACCATGGGCGGCTATCAACCAAAGCAACGATGACACTTTCTTGTTGGTCATATAAATAAAATTGGCGCGGCTGATTCGCCGATTGTATCGCCAAGACCATTTTCTGATTATCGACGGTAGACGATCGGATCTGAATGCTCGAATTCGGAAATGTTGCCGTCAGTTGCTGTAACACACGCGCATAATCGTCATCCTCGTCTGCAAAAAATACCGTTTCCATACCAGTATTTTCGAAACTTGCCCCGATGACTGCATGCGGTCGGCCGTACCGATAGGAAAATATTGGATAGAGATCGACGTCAGGATGGTAAGCCAGAATCGTTTCAGATTTGTCATTGATGTTCAAATAAGAAATGGCTTGCGTATCGGTTTGCGTTGTCGACAATCCTATGACGGTTTGTTCATCTGAGGCTATGGTTAATGGGATAAACCCACCTTCAAATTCATCATAGTCACCGAGTCGCTGCCAAGGCGAACGAGCATTTTGTCGATACATGATCACAACCTGCTCCGGATTGTCCGGTGATACACCGCGAGCAACACGTGCAACGCCGCTGCTATCCACAACAATCTGGACTTGGCTACCATAGAAAGAGCGAATTGGAATCCGCCCTGCGCTGCGTTTTCTGCCGCTGTCGACGCGCATCCGGTAGAGATCAATAAAGGGTTCGCTTTCGCGCATACTGAACTGGGAAATGAGGACCTCGCCGTCACTCATTGGCAGCACATCAATTAACTCAGCAAAGACAAATTCACCATCCCGTGAGCGCGGTCCAGTGAGGATCACACGTCGACTGCCATCCACATTCATTGCTGACAGCTCACCTGTTAGTATCGGCTGTTCAAGCGAACCAATTTCTCGTGCGGTCGTGATCAACAGTCGATCGTTACTGACCCAATAAAAATCATCGACCGACTCATTTCCACGCAATTGCGTCACTGACAGTACTTCGTGAGTGGTAACATCTAGCGTGGTTAAACGAACGGAACCGTCCGTGTTACGGCTCGTCGCCGCAAGATAACTTCCCAGCGGCGAGATTTTTATGTCAATAAACTGGGCGTGACGGGCAAAATCAGTCAGCGATAAATCACTCGACGGCATTGCTAAAATTGGCTTCCATGCCAACAGGGAAAAAGCACACAAAAAGGCTACGACCATACCGAGTGGATATAGCTTCTGCTGGAGCCTTTTAATTGCGCGATTACCCATACTTTTTCCAGTCAGCTGAACAACAAATAGTAAACCACTATTTCAGCTCTATTCGTCCTTGATTAAACAAACGTCATGCATTTCGCAACCGATTACGAATCCGAGATTATCGCATGAACAAAGTGCTCAACAATAAAATCAATGTAAGCAGATGTTACATCTAAATGCGTCACTAAGCGCATACGTGCGCTAGCTGGCACGAATATACCGTGCGAACGGCAATATTCTGAGACCTGTTTGGCTATTCCTGGTTGATCAAACTGCACATACACCATATTCGTTACCGCCGGTTCCACCGTTACGCCTTGAATTTTCTGCGTTGCGATAGCCGTTCGCAGTGCGTTCGCCAACTGTTGCGCACACTGATGGTCATCGGCTAACCGCTGTACATGATGGTCTAGCGCGTAATCTAATGCAGCCGCAACAATCCCTGCTTGTCGCATACCACCGCCGAGCATTTTTCGCCAACGTCGCGCTTTATGAATCGTCTCTGCATCCGCCACTAACATAGACCCAATCGGTGCGCCTAGTCCTTTCGAGAAGCACACCGACACACTGTGAAACGGTGCCGTCATTGCGGTTATTGATTGCCCTGATTGAATATGCGCATTGAACAATCGCGCACCA
>JAMCWV010000104.1 GCA_023481025.1 Gammaproteobacteria bacterium | reverse complement strand
ATAAGTTTGCGGCGTTCGAAATCAGCATGAGGCCGATGACCAGCTTAACAATACTGCGTCGGAGCATCATGTAGATTGCCGCTGCATATAAGAGGCCAACGACAATGGCCATTATGGGTTCCATTTATGCCTCCTGTTAGTGTTCTTCTGCTTCGGTGAGCGCGATGAGCATCAGCATGACCGAGCCGAATACCGAAAAGTAAACACCGATATCAAAAATAAGTGGGGTCGAAAGCTTAATTTCGGTTCCGCCTGGCAACATGATTGGCCACCATTGTGCCGTCAGTAATGGCTCACCATTAAAGATCGCTGGGAATACCGAGATCATGCCAAAAAACAGGCCAATACCGATCAGGTTGCGCGGGTCGACACGCATCAGATCGCGAGTAACAGCGGCACCGAAAGTAAACAGATAGAGCGCAAAAGCTCCAGAGGCGACAAGACCGGCAATAAAACCACCGCCTGGCTCATTATGGCCGCGCAATAACAAGAAGACAGAGAAGAGCAGCTGCAGAGGCACTAAAAAGCGTGCAGCGGCATGTAAAATCAGTGTACCTGGTTTCATCATGACGGTTTGTCCTCCTTACGCTGTTGGTCGTCCGCGTTCGTGTCATCTGCGAAATCATCACTGTGGCCGTCAGATGCGTCGGGACTCAAGTCAGGGTTTGACTCAGCGTCACTCGCGGCGGCAACTTTCTGCTCGTTATTACTTTCGAAATCACCCGGCGCAACAATGTTTTCTTTCTCCAACATGGCTTGATGAATTTCGTCAAGTGAATGCACGATGTCTTTCTCTGGGATCTTCTTCGGTGGCAGAATGAGTGTGCCGGCAAAGTGATTTGCGCCTGGCGCAGTCTGCGGATTGAACTTGATCATCGCATAGACACCCATGGCAGCAAGCGCAAGCACGAAGATTTCGCCGAGGGTATCGAGGGCTCGGTAATCAACCAAGATGACGTTGACGATGTTACGTCCGTGCGCCAACGGATAACTATTTTCAATCATGTAACCAGAAATTGGCTCAAACAGCTGTACGTCGATGGTGATCATAATCAAAAAGGTCATGAGCACGCCGACGGTGAGAGCAACCGCCGCATCGCGGATGCGTTCGCGCGTGGTCGAGATATTCGAGAAGCTCGGCAAGCGGAACAACACGAGCACTAATAAGATAACGGTTAAGGTTTCGACGAGTATCTGAGTGATCCCAAGATCAGGCGCACTGAATAAGATAAACACCAATGCAATCGTATAACCGACACCGCCCATAGCAGCAACGGCACCTAAGCGTGAATGTGTCACAATCGCGGTAATCGCGGCGGCAACCAAAACACCGAGTACGAGCAGCTCATGGAAATAGACCGAGATGTCAAAGTTCCAATGCACTTGATAGCGGCTGAGTAGGGTATAACCGGTTAAACCGACGAACACTAAGACAATGGTTCGTAAATAGTTCCGCATGGAACCATTTTGCAGCTTGCGGGTTTGCCATTCGGCAACCCAGACGATGGCGTCCATAAACCAGAAGTAACCACGTTCTGGACCGCGAGCAATAATTGGGTCGAGTATCCGTAAACGTGAACGCACGCCATCCCATGCTTTAAAGAGAATTAAACCGGCAATCAAACTTACCGCGGAAAGCATTAATGGCAGGTTGATGCCGTGCCAAAGAGCGAGGTAACCGTCGACGACCGTACCTGCCACTGCATTGGTCGCCGGCTGGGTAATCCAATAACCTGCCATGCCGGGTAGTAAGCCGGCAATAAGTGATAGGGTTACTAGTACAATTGGGCCGACGAGCATGGGCAGCGGAGGTTCGTGAATTTTAGCTGCTGCTTTAGGTGCTTTGAAGGCACCGAAAAATGGCCGCAAGGCAATGACAGCAGCAACGGTGACAATGAAAATTGAGCCGACAATTACTAAGCCGTAAATGAACCAAGCAAACGCGCCTTCGATCATAGCTTCAAGCAGGAGCTCTTTCGCAACAAAACCAAATAATGGTGGAATGCCGGCGAGAGACAATGCAGCGACGCCGGTTAGTACCGCAGTCACAGGCAGATACTTGCGCAAGCCACCTAGTTCAGTGACTTCACGGCTGCCAGCTTCGTGGTCAACGATACCTGCGAGCATGAATAACGCACCTTTGTACAATGAATGCGCAAGTAAGTAGGCGGCAAAGCCCAGCATGGCTAATTCAGTGCCAATACCCAGCAGCAAGGTAAGGGTACCGAGTGCCATCACTGTACTGTAGGCCAAGAGCTTCTTCAGGTCAGTACTGCGTAATGCCATAAAGGCACCAGTGAACAAGGTTAAGGCACCAAATGTACTGAGAATAACCGTCCACAGCTCAGTTCCGCCAAGTTGCGGTTGCAGGCGCGCCAATAAATAGATACCGGCCTTGACCATTGTTGCAGAGTGTAAGTAAGCACTTACTGGCGTGGGAGCAGCCATTGCGTTTGGTAACCAGAAATGGAATGGGAACTGAGCAGATTTTGTAAAGGCACCGAGCAATAAGCAAATCAGCATGCCGGTATACAGCGCATGGCTGGTGACATTATCGCTACTGTTCAGGATTTCCTGAATGGAG
>JAMCWV010000051.1 GCA_023481025.1 Gammaproteobacteria bacterium | reverse complement strand
GCTCACCGCGATACAACTCCGCCACATAAATGCCGCGAAAAGCATCACCCCAGCTGCGCACTCCCACTTTTAATTGATAACTTTCGCCGTCTAGCTGCAGCTGATGCGTACTCATTTTTCGATAAGAGCGATTCGAGGAGACCAATACGTCATTGACGTAAATCTTTTCAGCCCCCGAGAAGCTCGAGAACCACACGCGCAGCTGTTGTCCGTGCACATCGAAGTAGAAATTACCGCCGCCCGTCATTGTCAATGAGCTGTTGGGGGCACCCTCAAGTTGATTCTTATTATCCATTGTTTTTTCCTTGCACTGGTCGAATTGATTGTACCTATTTCACCACAGCTTTTGCATGAAATCGGCGTCAATTCTGCGCCAGACACGCGGTTGTCATATGACAGTAAACCGCCAACGCTTTAATCCTAGGCGCTTTTTGCACTATAGTTAATAACTATGTGAAACTGAGTTGCTCACGCGAAATGAAAACACAAGGATAAACCACTCTATGGCCAAATCAGAGGCTAAATCAGATTCGAACCAAGAGTACATCGTCGAAAGCTTAAAAACCCCAGTCTATGGGCTCTTTGTTCTCGCCATTTTGTACACCTTTTACCTCGCACATCAAATTGTCCTGCCAATCGTTCTCGCAATCCTTGTGACCTTGTTATTTTCACCTGCGGTGGAGAGGCTCTACAAAAAATGGCGTGTGCCAAAATCGATTTCTTCGTTGCTTCTCCTACTAAGTTTACTTGCCGCAATGGCAGGAATTGTCGCTGCGGTGAGCCAACCGCTCCTAGAGTGGGCTGCACGCGCACCGCAAACTCTATCGCAACTGTTAGTAGGCGATAGTGATATTCAGCGGCATATCAGCACCATCACTGATACCGCGGCGCAAATTGAAGAGCAACTCGAAGAGCAAATGGGCGACAATGGCGGAGAAACCACACAAACAGTGGTCCTGCAAACCGATTCGTGGCGCAACCAATTGACCACAGGGCTCTATCAAACAGCCTCAGGTGTCACGCTAGCCCTCGCTCTCACTTATTTCCTGCTGGTGAGTGGCGACCGCATGCTACTGAACCTTGCTGACCAAATGAAACGCTGCAAGCGCCGCATTATGATGCGCATCATCCGCAGTGGCCAGGAGCAAATCGCTCGATATCTCGGTGTCATTACCCTGACGAATACCAGTATCGGTGTCGCCATTGGCCTGATCGCATGGGTCATGGGGATGCCTTCGCCGGTGGTTTGGGGCTTAATCGTCGCACTCACTCGCTTTATCCCTTACTTGGGCGTATTTATTGCCTTTGCACTGCTGACGATTGTTTCTGTCACAACATTCGATGTGCTCTGGCAAATGGCTGTCGTGCCGCTCAGTTTTATGGTGATTAGCAGCCTCGTTGGCTTCTTCCTCGAGCCCTACATTCATGGTATGCGACTGGCGGTTAATCCGGTGGTAATTTTCATTGCCATTTTCTTTTGGGGATGGTTATGGGGACCGGTTGGCGTGTTCATTGCTGTGCCGCTGATGACTGTCATCATGGTCGTTATTAGCCACATTCCACAAATGAACGGGGTGTACCAAGTTTTGTCCAAAGACAGCGTAAAAGTACTACGTAAAAAGGAATCGTCATGAGCCGCGAGTCAAAAGCGAATAGCGAATATACGAGCGATACTCAGCCCTGCCAAACCAAGCGTATCCAAGCTCGAGTTTCCGATGTGGGTGGCATCCCAGTGGCGCGCACGTTACCGACGAAAGAGCAACGTACCATCGGGCCGTGGTGCTTTCTTGACCACGCAGGGCCAGTCACTTTTACTAACAACGAGCCTGGCATGCAGGTTGGGCCACACCCACATACCTGCCTGCAAACATTTACCTGGATGCTTGCGGGGGAAGTGTTGCATCGAGACAGCCTCGGCAGTCGGCAAGTCATTCGTCCTGGGCAAGTGAACCTGATGACTGCTGGACATGGTATTTGCCATACCGAAGAGTCGATTCTAACCGAAGAGGCCGGCCGTGAATTACATGCTGCGCAACTGTGGATTGCGTTACCAGAGCAAGAAAAAGACTGTGCACCTGCATTCGAGCATTATCCAGATTTACCTAGTCGCAGTGAAAGCGGCGTCAAGCTGACGGTTCTAATTGGTGAGTTTGGCGGCTTACAGGCGCCCACTCGGCACTTTTCACCGATTATTGGCCTCGATCTCAACTTCGAACAAGACAGCGAAATAACCCTGCAACTTAATTCAGATTTTGAACACGGCCTCACGGCATTGATTGGCGAGTTTGAAATGCAGAACGCCAGATACCAGCAAGATGAGTTGGCGGTACTTGCACCTGGCCTGCAGAACGTCACGATTAAAGCGCCAGTCGGCGCGCGCTTATTGCTCATCGGTGGCGAGCCGTTACCAAAACCGATCACAATTTGGTGGAATTACGTAAGTTATAGTAAGGACTACATTAGCCAAGCCCAGCAAGACTGGCAGGCGGGCCATAAACGCTTTGGCGATGTACCGAATAGTAACTCGGCTCGTATGCAGGGGCCAAATGTTCCATGGTCATGATCAACAAGGAGTTTATATGTCACAGGCGA
>JAMCWV010000137.1 GCA_023481025.1 Gammaproteobacteria bacterium | reverse complement strand
CGACTCGGCAACGAATATCATTACGCCGATGATGAGTTATGCGGGGATCATTTTAGCCTTCATGCGTAAATACAATCCTAAGCTTAGCTTTGGTGAAATGATCGCCATGATGTTGCCATATTCCATTGCCTTTATGGTGGTCTGGTCGATTCTTCTGGTGATCTTCTTCAGCTTTGGTATCCCACTTGGTTTCTAAGCAGGACTTGAAAATCGCATCGTGACACCAAATATCATTATTAACTAATCCAAATGCGGTGCTCCGTTCAAGGGCACCGCGCTGTTCAGAAGGTTCATTCATGAGTGATGCAGTGATTGTTGCTTGCCCGCATTGCGGTCAGCGTAATAAATTCGCTAAAGAACGTTTAAGTCAACATCCGCATTGTGGTGCATGCAAGCAAGAGTTAGTCACTGGTGTGCCGTTTGATTTAACGGTGAATAACCTGCAAGCTCACATGCGCAGTGATATGCCGGTGGTGGTTGATTTTTGGGCCCCTTGGTGCGGCCCGTGCAAACAGTTTGGCCCAATTTATGAAATGGTTGCGGCGCCATTTGCTGAGCGTGCACGCTTTGCCAAGTGCAACACCCAAGTTGAAACGACGCTTGGCCAACGCTACAACGTTCGCAGTATTCCGACCACTGCCGTATTCTTGCGTGACGAAGAAATCGCGCGTACCAGTGGCGCCATGCCGCCCCAACAACTACATCAGTGGCTCGACGGCGTGCTCAAACAAGTGGGCTGGTAGTCATAGCATTGTTGCTACGTTTGTAGCTATGCTCGCGATCGTCAAGTAAAACAAACACCGCCCTTACGAGCGGTGTTTTTGCTTAATCACGGAATAAGATGAACTGAATTCATCTAACTAAGTGACCAAAATGAATTTAATTCACTTTCTGGGCAGGGATTTCCTGTCCACCTTGATGAATAACCATGTGAGTAATCTCTCCATTCACATAACCCGGATAAATACGATTTGCTTCGTGCGGCCAAATTTCACTAAGACCCGCGGCATCAAGCAAGTGTTCTTGAATATAGTCGTTGAAGGTTTTTCCGCTGACTTGTTGGATAATGTCGGCGAGTAAAAAGTAGCCCGAGTTACTGTAGTCCCAAGCAACACCCGCGGGGAACCGGGTCGGTAACTGACAATAGAGTGCGTGAATTTCATCGCTCTGCGCGGGTAACCGCGCTTGTTCGCGCCAAGCTGGTAACTCAAGGTAATTGACGATACCCGAGGTGTGCGTGAGCAAATGTTCAACGGTGATGTCTGCGGGCAGGGAACAACCGTCGGGTAAATATTGAGCTGCAGGATCCTGCAACGACAGTTTGCCTTGCTCGACGAGCTGCAAAATGGCAACGGCAGTAAACTGCTTGGCTACCGAACCGATTTGGAAGCTGTGATCGGTTTGCATCGGCACGGCAAGTTCAAGACTGGCATACCCTAGGGCTGAATGGAGTAACACCTGACCGTCTTTGACTGCATAGACAATTGCACCGGGGACCGACTCCGGAATATTCGTTTCAACGATATGTAACAATTCAGGACGGGCAGACTGGTGCACCTGCTGAGTGCGATTCTGAATTTCTGCGGTATGGGAAACTGCAATGAGTTTCAGGGCGAGTAAGCTCAGTCCGAGGAATCCAAACGCACCGAGCCAAGTTTTGTATAGTTTCATTGTCTTTCTCTGTTGGTGTAAACGATAACCATGAGAAAGCAATTCTTGTGCCAACTTTTATCTATTTGATTTTACGATATAAATGATAAGAGTTGGCGTAAAGACAACAGGATGGTTGGTAAAAATCACTACCTTTTATGGGAATACAAGATATGTCTCGCTAGGCTTCGTTGTTCGCCAAGCGCTGGCGAAAGATCGTGGCCAATTCGGCGCCGCTACCGGTCATGAGGTCAGCGACTGTGTAGTCATGCAAGTACTGATAAAACTGTTCTTTGCCGTGTAAAATAAGCCCGCGTAACTTGCACGCCGGCACGGCGACGCAATAACTGCTGTAGCAGTCAATCCATGGCTCGTCACCTTCAAGTTGGCGAATCACATAGTCGAGGTGAATCTCATCCGGTGACTTTGACAAACTAAAACCACCGTTCTTACCCCGCTTGGTTGTTATCAACTCAAGTTGGCCTAAGTGATGCACAACCTTATTGACGTGGTTGGCAGACAGGTCGAAGACGTCACAGATCTCCCGTATGGTGGTGAGCTTGTCGTCATTGCGACTGGCCAAATACATCAGTATTCGCAAGCCGTAGTCAGTATATTTTTTTAGCTGCATGAGCACACAAGCCTTTCTTGAGTTAAGTCCATCCACATCTGCGGAAGCGCATTTTAATCATACCCCAGAGGAGAGAGGGAAAGAAATATTTCCCGAAACATTGATCTTGATTAAAGATACATTAATAATGCAACTTATAAAGCATGCAGAAGGAATGTATCTTATGACAGGTCAACGACTACTGCGCGCTGCGAATACCTCCATGGGTGTAACGTTTGGACTTTTTTGCGGCGCCGCATTCATGGCGTGGGGTATGGAAGGGGCGTTTACTTTATTAACAACGGCACTACTGCATTTGTCACAAATCGTGCTCGCTGGATT
>JAMCWV010000200.1 GCA_023481025.1 Gammaproteobacteria bacterium | reverse complement strand
ATGCAGATAATCCCGACATCACTGACCCGCCGGTGACATTAAGTGGCACCAGTACCACTGAATTTGTTGTCAAACCGTATTCATTGGTGGTCAGTGCGCTTGATGACGATAATAACATTTGGACCGCCACAACCGACTCGGGGCCGGGCTATCGTGCCGCTGGTGAGGAATTTACCGTCATTGTCCAGTCATTGAATGCGAACGGCGATCCAACACCAAACTTCGGGAATGAGACACCGATCGTGGACGTTTCGGCCAGCGTCGGCTCAGTCGTTTTCCCTGCGGGCGGTGAACTCGGTCAATTGAACGGATTGGGAGGCTTTCAGCTATCCCCTACTATCGAAGGTGCGTTTACGAATCACGGTTTAACATGGAGTGAAGTAGGAACCTTAGGTTTAGTCGCCAGTTTAGTTGGTGACGACTATTTAGGCGGCGGTGACGCGTTTGAGCGACCACTAAGTCCAGTTGGGCGTTTTTATCCCGATCGTTTTATCGTCGAGTCTTCCAGTGTCGCTGATGCCTGCACCATTGAAGGCTTTAGTTACATGGGGCAACCGGATATCCTCGTTGATTTTACCCTGTACGCAGTGAATACCAATGGTAACCGTACTGAGAACTATGGTCGTGGCGGATATTTGGGCAGTGCCGAAGTTAACGGTGTGATCGCGAGTTTAACCCCACTAGATAGCCCCGCAGATGAATTCAACACCCGTTTTGGATTCAATGCTGCCTCATTGTGGGAAGATGGCATTTTAACGTTTGTGGAAGACTCGATCGTTTTTAATCGACGTGCTGACGATACCCCCGACGGTCCATACCCAGAAGCACGCGTTGGCCTGCAAATCACCAATGAATTGGACAATCGTGGCTTCAGTGCCAGTACCGCGACCTTGAGTACAGTGTCCGGTGATGCCGTCCCCCTATCGGGCACGCTAAATCTCGTCTATGGCCGCATGGTATTGGAAAATACCTTTGGTCCAGAAGAGCAGCCTTTACCGGTGGATCTGCGCACGCAGATATGGAACGGTAACAACTTTTTCGTTCACACCAATGACAGTTGCAGTCAATACGAAGTCGCCAACCTGCTGTTGCTCGACAGCGGCGCAACGACGTCAACCGCAGACGGTACCGACGGCACATTTGACCAAGGCCTTGTGCCACCGGGTGACTTAGTTTGGCTACCACCGACAGTCAGCGGTAGTTTTGATGAATTCGAATTCGAATACGATGCGCCAGCTTGGCTTGAGTTCAATTGGGTCGATGCCGACCTGAATATCCACCGAAACCCCAGAGCCTTCGCGAGCTTCGGCCAATACCGTGGCAATGACCGCGTGATTTTTTGGTTAGAGCTGCGCTAACGACGCGCTTACAACAAGTGTTACCATTGGCTCCGACTGTAGCGATCTATTTGAGAATACACGCCGACATTTTTTCAAGAAACATGTCATCTATTATCAGATTGATTCGACTCTAATATTCATCGTTAGGATTCTACACCAGAGTATGCATCCCACGCTTTAATGAACCGCTTGTAAGTCATTATATAGCGTTCGTATCCAACGCTCTTCATTGATGAAGTTCCAAGTCCAATCGGCCCACTTTTCGTCAAGACCAGTGGCGACCATAGCTTCCACGTCAGCACCAGCAGCATGCCAAGCGCGAACTTGCTCGCGGGTTTCAATCATCATGTCACGTAAGCGCGCATAGTCCGCTACGTTGGACAACGGCCCGTGTCCGGGAATGATTTGGGTGTGCTCATTGGCGTCAGCTAACACCGCATTAATCGCATCGATATAACCCTGCACCGTTCCACCTGCGTTCAAATCAACAAATGGAAAACGGTCAACAAAGAACAGGTCACCAACATGCACGATATTCCGGCCATCGACCCAAATGACAATATCGCCGTCGGTATGGGCAGTCGGATAATGTTTTAAGCTCAGCGAATAATCACCCAAGTCGAGCGCATGCTGCTCAGTAAAGGTTTTACTCGGTAACCCCTCACGCGGGAACTCACTGTCGGCAGCTAAACGGGTCAAGACGTTGTCATGCGCGATAATCGTCGCGCCTAACGTGTCACGCATATATGCATTGCCACCGACGTGGTCGCCATGAAAGTGCGTGTTAATCAGGTACGACAATAGGAGTCCGTCGAGCGCTTCAATTTTCGCGCCAATCACTTCTGCCATCCGCGCAAATTGAGCATCAACCAATACCGTGTGCGACTCAGTCGTCACCAGCATCATATTACCGCCCTGGCCTTCAAGCATATATACACCATCCGCTAATCGCGTCTCACTCACCTCTTGTGCAAATATCGGCTTTGCCAGCAGTAGCGCTGCGACCGCCACAATCGCAACAGCCCAACGGTTGCCGCTCATACGTGATTTCATTTGCTGCATATCGGATTCTCCAAATAAAAATGCTGCATTCAACTGGTAGTTATAGTTGAAATGCAGCATTTTGGATCGTTTGTGATTGAAATCTACGTTGGTTAAACACAATAGAGACTTCGCGATCGAGTAGGAGGAGGCCTCACGGCCTCCGTCCTCTCACACCACCGGGCATACGGTTCCGTACCACGGCGGTTCATAGGTTACATTTGAGCCGATGGTAA
>JAMCWV010000113.1:7399-14077 GCA_023481025.1 Gammaproteobacteria bacterium | reverse complement strand
TGGTGAGCTGAATGTCAGTTACGCAGCCCTGGATCACCATGTGCAACAAGGCCGTGGTGACCAGGTGGCGATTTACTACGACTCTGCGGTTACCGGCGTAAAACAGTCTTTTACCTATCTTGAGCTACTCAATGAAGTGGCTCAGTTTGCTGGTGCGTTAAAAGCCAAAGGTGTGGGTAAAGGCGACCGCGTGGTGATCTATATGCCGATGATTCCGCAAGCAGCCATTGCGATGCTGGCTGTCGCCAGGTTAGGGGCGGTTCACTCTGTGGTTTTTGGGGGCTTTGCCGCCCATGAACTGGCGGTACGCATTGATGACGCCACACCGAAGGTCGTGGTCAGCGCGTCCCATGGAATTGAGATTAATCGTCTGATTGAATACAAGCCACTCCTCGACAAAGCACTGGACAAGGCTGCGCATGCCCCTGATTGCACCATTATTTTCAATCGCGACCAGGTACCCACGGACAAACGGGTCGAGTATAGCTTGCAACAGGGTCGGGACTTTGACTGGCAACAGCTGGTTGCTAAGGCTGAGCCAGCGGACGCAGTGCCAGTCAAAAGTACTGACCCGCTGTATATTTTATACACCTCCGGCACCACGGGTAAGCCTAAAGGCGTGGTGCGAGACTGCGGTGGCTACGCGGTAGCGCTACATTACAGCATGCAGGCTATTTACAATTGTGGCCCAGGGGACACCATATTTACTGCATCGGACGTGGGTTGGGTGGTTGGTCATTCGTATATTGTTTACGGCCCACTGCTGGCAGGTTGCAGTAGCGTGCTGTATGAAGGTAAGCCGGTGTTCACCCCTGACGCGGGTGCTTTCTGGCGCATCTGTGAAACCTACAAAGTCAAAGCGCTGTTCGCCGCCCCTACCGCTTTTCGTGCGATTCGCAAAGAAGATGCCCAGGGTGAACTTATCAAGCAGTACGATATCAGCTCAGTTGAAACTATTTTTATGGCTGGTGAACGTCTTGATCCGGCTACTTATGACTGGACCTGCGATAAAACCGCGAAGCCGGTGGTTGATCACTGGTGGCAAACAGAATCTGGCTGGCCCATTTGCGCCAGCTTACGCGGACTCGACCCCGAGCCTGTGAAATCAGGCTCTGCCAACTTACCGGTGCCTGGCTATCAAGTCGTCATTCTAGATGACGCTGGCAAACCTGTGGCCGCAGGTGAACAAGGCAACGTCGCGATCAAGTTGCCGTTACCGCCAGGCTGCCTGACCACTATCTGGCAGAATCAGGCGCGTTTTGAAAGTGGTTATCTGCGTCAATTTCCAGGTTACTATACCACTGGTGACGGGGGCTACATTGACGACGATGGCTATGTATTTATTATGGGCCGTACCGACGATGTGATTAACGTTGCCGGTCATCGCCTCTCCACTGGCGAAATTGAAGAAGTCATTGCCAGTCATCCTGCGGTAGCGGAATGCTGCGTGGTGGGCGCACAGGATCAACTGAAGGGCCAATTACCCATTGGCTTAATCATCATGAAGAACGGCGTGGAGATGACCCCGCAACAATTGCAAACTGAATTGGTGGCTCTGGTGCGCGAAGAGATAGGCGCCCTCGCCTGCTTTAAAGTTGCAGTGTCAGTCAGCAGATTGCCAAAGACCCGTTCGGGTAAGATTTTGCGAAAAATCGTGCGCAATATAGTGGATGGAGAAAATTACCAGGTCCCCTCAACCATTGATGACCCGGACAGCCTGACAGAAATTGAACAAGCCATAAAACAACAAGGCCTTGCATAAGCAAGGCCTTGGTCGATGGGTGCTTCGTCGCTTACTGGTCGCCGGTGAAATAACGCTGCGAGCCACGGTTGTCCATGGCCTCAGTGATCCGCCGAATGCCCTGCATATAGGTCGCAGTGCGTAAGTTAACCTTCTCATCGATGGACAATTGGAAAATTAGCTCGGCCTGTTCGCGAATGCGTTGTTCCAGGCGCTCACTGACCTTATCCGCTGCCCAGTAATCACCGGTGCGGTTCTGGATCCACTCAAAGTAACTCACAATCACACCGCCGGTATTGGCGAGTACGTCAGGAATCACTGTGATGTTACGTTCTTCGAGTTTCGCGTCGGCTTTACTGCTAACCGGGCCGTTAGCGATCTCGAGAATCACCGGCGCTTTAACGTCAGCCACATTATCCTCATGAATTGCATTTTCGAGGGCCGCGAGCACCAGAATATCCACATCTAACGCAAGCACGTCATCACGCTCTAATATTTTGCCCTGGTCTTTTTTACCCTTGCAATGGGGCTTCAGGCTGCCCTTTTTCTTACCTTCGTGAACCGCCTTCACATCAAGGCCGTCAGCACTGTAAACGGTGCATCTGGAATCAGATACCGCAACCACCTGGTACCCTTGCGCTTCTGCCGCACGGGCGAAATGATAACCCGCGTTACCAAAACCCTGTACCGCAACCGTTAACTTCTTCGGCTTTTTCTTATGTTTATCGGCCCAGATATTCAGCACCTGTAAAGCGCCCTCACCGGTCGCTTCAACGCGCCCCTGTGAGCCGCCTAAGCCAACTGGTTTACCGGTAATCACACCAGGCAACTGACGGCGAGCGATTGAGTTATGTTCATCTTCCATCCAACCCATCACCGTAGCGTCGGTGTTCACATCAGGTGCCGGGATATCGATATCAGGACCGACAAATTCATACACCCCTCGGATGTAGCCACGTGATAAACGCTCAAGTTCCATTCTGGACAGTTCTTTCGGGTTGCATTGGACACCCCCTTTGCCGCCGCCATACGGCAGGTCAACTGCAGCGCATTTGATCGACATCCAGAAGCTGAGTGCGGTCACTTCATCCGCATTGACGTCAGGGTGAAAGCGAATGCCACCCTTGGCTGGCCCACGGGTAATATCATAGTGGACGCGCCAGCCCTGAAAGACTCGCAACGACCCATCGTCCATGCGCACCGGGATCGAAAACTGTAACAGCCGATGTGGATGGGCAAGGCGCTGCCTCGCGTCGTCTGACACGTCCAGGCGTTGATAAATGTTTTCAAGGCGGCTCTGTGCATCGGCTAATACCGCAGGCACCTCAGCGGATGTGCCCTTTGCTTTATCTTCTTCAGACATAGGTCTCCCTTAACTTGCTGTTATATTTATCAGTACCCTAAGGTATAGACGATATGACTGAGATTTGATCAGTTAGATCCGTGCAGCAAGTTCTGCGCCCTGCCTGATTGCTCGTTTTGCATCCAGCTCGGCGGCCACGTCGGCACCGCCAATAATATGAGTGCTGATACCAGCTGCCTGTAAGCTTTCCTGCAATGGGCGGAACGGCAACTGACCGGCACACACCACAACATTGTCCACCGCGAGTAGCTGCGTCTCACCATCGCGTTCAATTTCAATTCCCTCAGGTACGATTCGCTTATAAGTCACACCATTGAGCATTTTGACGCCTTTGTTTTTAAGCGTGTTACGGTGTACCCAACCAGAAGTTTTACCTAAGCCTGCACCGACCTTGCCGTCTTTACGCTGCATTAAATACACTTCACGTGGATTCGGTTCTGCAAGTTTCTGCGTCAGTAGCGCGCCGCGATGTTGATAAGTTTTATCAATACCCCATATTTTGTGCCACTCGTCAGGGTGCACCGTAGGGGATTCAGTGGTGGTCAGGTACTCAGACACGTCAAAACCGATGCCACCAGCGCCAATCACTGCAACCCGCTTCCCTACTTCTTTGTGGTCACGCAGCACATCGATGTAGCCAAGTACATGGGGTAAATCGGCACCCTCAATATCCAATTGTCGCGGTTTAACACCGGTGGCAAGTACGACTTCATCAAATTTCTCTGCGCTGAGGCTCTCGACCGACTGAGTTTCCCCTAAATGCAAGGTCACCCCGGTTTCCTGCAGGCGATGGGCAAAATAACGAATGGTTTCATGAAATTCTTCTTTACCCGGAATCTGTTTGGCGAAATTAAACTGACCACCAATTTCCGCTGCACTGTCAAATAAGTGAACCTCATGGCCGCGCTCTGCGGCATAACATGCAAACGCAAGCCCGGCAGGCCCGGCACCGATCACCCCTATACGCTTGGCACTAGCAACCGGCTGCATCACGAGCTCGGTCTCATAACATGCCAGCGGGTTCACCAGACAGGTTGCGCGTTTATTTTTAAATACATGATCAAGACAGGCTTGATTACAGGCAATACAAGTATTGATGCTTTCGGGCTTGCCTTGCTGCGCTTTATTCACAAAGTCGGGGTCAGCCAATAGTGGCCGCGCCATAGAGACCATATCCGCCTCGCCGTCCTGCAGAATTTTCTCGGCAATCTCCGGCGTATTAATACGGTTACACGCCACAACTGGCACGTTTAGTTCTTGCTTCAAACGTGCCGTAATCCAGGTAAATGCACCCCGAGGTACCGAGGTCACTATGGTTGGCACCCGCGCTTCATGCCAGCCAATACCGGTGTTGATAATAGTAGCGCCAGCCTCTTCTGCGGCTTTACCTAGCTGAATCACTTCTTCCAGCTTATGCCCTTCCTCCACCAAGTCGATCATCGATAACCGGTAAATAAGAATAAAATTCTTACCGACTTTCTCACGGATCCGACGAATGATTTCAAGCGGAAACTGCATCCGGTTCTCGAAGCTACCGCCCCACTTGTCGGTTCGCTTGTTGGTGCGGGTACATAGAAACTGATTAATCAGGTAGCCTTCCGAGCCCATCACCTCAACGCCGTCATACCCGGCTTGCTGGGCTTTTTTTGCTGCCCTCGCGTAATGGCCTATGGTGGTTTCAATCTGGCGTGAACTCATTTGTCTGGGTTTAAAGGGCGAAATAGGCGCTTTAATCGCGCTCGGTGCCAGACTGAAAGGATGATACGAGTAACGCCCGGCATGTAAGATTTGCAGGCAAATTTTGCCATCCGCCTGATGCACCGCGTCGGTGACTTTCTTGTGCTCTTTTATATGCCAGAAGTGGCTGATTTGACTGCCATTGGGTGCCAGCCGACCACGAACATTGGGGCTGATACCACCGGTCACGATAAGACCGACTCCACCTCTTGCCCGGGCGGCGTAAAATGCAGCCATTTTCTCGAAACCGCCTTTCGCTTCTTCAAGGCCCGTATGCATTGAGCCCATCAGGACTCGATTCTTCAGTGTCGTGAAACCCAGGTCGAGGGGCTCAAAAAGATGTGGATATGACGCGCTCATGTATTTGTCCTATTCTGGTCGTACCTCTATATACTCTACTTTAAAGGTTCAACCAGTTGCAGGCAAGGCTACTGAATGAGTAAATAGCTGGAAGGGATAGAGCTGTTCAGCTAGGTTTGTATACTCAGGCGACAATTAGTTGGCAACACTTAAAGAGCAGCATTTAGTTAGCAACCTTTAGTTAGCAAAAAGGAATTCACATGAAACAAAAACAAGCCATTGTACTGGCATTCATCGTTGCCGTTGTAGTCGCCACCGCGTTGGGTAGTATATTTCAGACCCAGGTCAACCTCGCCTATATGCGCGATATCGGTCCCCCCATCGATTTTTCGGCGCGAATAGGCAACACATGGCACGATCTCACCCACTTTGCCTTACTTTATCTGGTCGTTGTCCTCGCGACATTCCTGATCGCTTTCCCGCTTGCCGAATGGATTGCGCGTAAAGTCCCTGGCCACCGAATGATCTGGCTGGTGCTCGCTGCAGTTGTCAGCTTAGCCGTATGTTTTCAGATCATTGATGCGGTAGCACCCATGCCCACCTTTATTGCCGCGACACGAAACCTGGGGGGGACCTTAATCATGCTGCTGGCTGCGGCAATTGCTGCACTGGTGTATGTATTAATGACCCCTTCCCTGAATTCAACGCTGGACAATCAGGAGACCGAACAATGAAACACTTACCTGCATCCCATTTGCTCATGTCCGCCACATTGCTAACCATGGTGTCGTTGAGCAGCAGTGCTGAAGACTCACCGCAGGTCGCCTACGACACCGAGGTTCTGGTCTCAGGTTTAGCCCATCCCTGGGGCATGGACATGTTGCCAGACGGACGTTTTTTATTGACTGAACGTGAAGGTAGACTGCGTATCGCGGAAAGCGACGGGACCTTGCACGAACAGCCTGTCGCTGGCTTACCAGAGGTTTGGGTGGAAGGCCAGGCCGGTTTGTTTGAGGTCAAATTAGCACCAGATTACGCGGAATCCGGGCAGATTTACTGGACCTATGCCTGTGGCACGCAAAGCAACAGTAGCACCTGCCTCGCCCGTGGTGAGTTGACAGAAAGTGATGACGGCAGCATGAGCCTGAACCAGGTAGAAGAACTGTTTCGCTCGTCACCCGGGCGAACTGGTAGTGCGCATTACGGCGGCCGTTTTGTGTTTATGCCTGACGATACCATTATTCTTGGCCTTGGCGATGGCTTTGATTACCGCGAGCAGGCGCAAAAGCCCGAAAATCATATCGGCAGTGTGGTCCGCATGCAGCTGGATGGGAGTGTCCCTGACGATAATCCATTTGTTGGCCTTTCGCAGGCTGACCCTTATACCTACTCCTATGGCCACCGGAACGTGCAGGGAATTGTTTACGACCAACGCAGGGACCGGCTGTATACCAATGAACATGGCCCGCGCGGTGGCGATGAGCTGAACATCATGCGACCCGGTGCAAATTATGGCAAAGTGGGTGAGATCGTGCCA
>JAMCWV010000113.1:433-7389 GCA_023481025.1 Gammaproteobacteria bacterium | reverse complement strand
TCTATTGCGCCATCCGGCATGACCCAGTATCAGGGCGATGCCTTTAGAGCCTGGCGCGGCGATCTTTTTGTATCAGCATTAGCGAAGAAAAAAGTGCAGCGCGTGCGCGTTGCCGGAACCCGAATCAGCCAGCAGGAAGACCTGTTTACCGAGCTCGATAAGCGAATTCGCTACGTCTATACCGGTAACGATGGCCTGCTCTACTTACTCACTGACCATGAAGATGGTGCACTCATCCGGGTAACGCCAAGGGAGATGAATGATGACCAGTAAATTAAGTCGCAAAGATTTGCTAGCGGACGCTTTATATATCGATGGTAAATGGCAGCAGGGAAAAAATACGTTCGCGGTGACGAACCCCAGCACCCTTGACACTGTGGCAACAGTCGCAAATGCCAGTGAACAACAGGTCGAGGCGGCCATTGACGCCGCCCACCGGGCTTTTCAGTCATGGCGGCATTGCACCAGTGAAGAGCGGAGTAAAAAATTACGCGCCTGGTTCGATGCGATCATGCTACACCAGGACGAACTGGCTGAAATCATGACCCTTGAACAAGGTAAACCAGTAGACGAAGCCGCGGGCGAAGTGGCTTATGGTGCAAGCTTTGTGGAATGGTTTGCTGAAGAGGCGAAGCGCATTCGTGGCGACATTCTGCCCACCATTAAGCATCAGCAGGAGAACCGCGTGATCAAGCAGCCGATAGGCGTGGTCGGCTGTATTACACCGTGGAACTTCCCTAATGCAATGATTACCCGCAAGGTTGCGCCAGCACTTGCCGCTGGTTGTACGGTGGTGGTGAAACCGCCGAGCCTGACGCCTCTCTCAGCGCTAGCCCTCGGGGTACTGGCAGAGCACGTCGGTATTCCTGCTGGAGTGATTAATATCGTCCCCACGGATGATGCCAAAATGTTTAGCGAAACCTTGTGCGCGAACCCCAAGGTTCGCAAGCTGTCTTTCACCGGCTCCACCAAGGTCGGCCAGACCCTGATGAAACTGTGCAGTGAAAACGTGATTAAGATGTCTCTTGAGCTGGGCGGGAATGCACCTTTCGTCGTCTTTGATGATGCGGACCTGGATCTTGCTGTGGAACAGTTAATTGCATCGAAGTTTCGCAACGCCGGGCAAACCTGCATTAGTGCCAATCGGGTTCTGGTACAAGACTCGGTGCATGACGCTTTTGTCGGAAAACTGTCTCACGCCGTCAAAAAACTTAAAGTCGGCGATGGCATGAATAAAGACCACGATCTTGGTCCATTGATTAACCAGGACGCCGTGGATAAAGCACACAGATTAGTCAAAGATGCGATAGAAAAAGGCGCAACCTGTGAGCTCAAAGGTGGCCAGGACGAGCATCTTGGTGATCTATTCTACCTGCCGGTATTGAAAACATACGGCTAAGCTGATATGGAGATTAGCCAGACTGAAATCTTCGCCCCTGTGGTGGCTGTGCAGAAGTTCGTCAGTGAAGAAGACGGGATCGAACTTGCCAATAGCACCCCTTTCGGCCTTGCTGCTTATTTCTGTGCCAGCTCGCCGCAGCGCATTCATCGCGTCAGCTATGCCCTTGAAGCCGGCCTGGTGGGGATTAATGCGGGTGCAATTTCCCATTATATGAATCCTTTTGGCGGGGTAAAGCAATCAGGTATTGGTCGTGAAGGTTCACATTATGGTATTGATGAATATCTCGAAATTAAAACTTTGGTACAAGGCGGTTTATGAAGTCCATTGACACCCTGCGCGCGACTTTCGCCCGTGGCACGACTCGCGATATAGCATGGCGCTTAACCCAGCTGGAGGGGATTCGCCGATTCCTAAACGAACAGCAGGTAGAACTTAGCGAGGCACTGAAAGCTGACCTTGGCAAAGGTCATGCAGAAGCCTGGAGTACCGAAATTGGCTTTACTCTGAAAGATGTTGAGCTGACTAAGAAGCATTTAAAGTCCTGGCTCAAACCCCGCAGCGTCAGTACCCCTGTACTGGCAAAGCCAGGCAAAAGTAAGCTCGTGCTTGAGCCTTTGGGTTGTGTGCTTATTTTTGGTGCCTGGAATTACCCATTGCAACTGAGCTTAAGCCCAGTGATTGCTGCACTCGCCGCCGGCAACTGTGTGCTGTTAAAGCCTTCAGAGGTGAGCCCTGCGGTCAGCCATTTACTCGCAACTACCTTGCCTGAGTATGTTGATGCCAGTGCATTGCAAGTCGTTGAGGGCGATGCTGAGGTCGCCACACAGTTACTGAAACACGCCTTCGACCATATTTTTTATACCGGAGGTGGTGACGTTGGTAAAGTCGTGATGCATGCCGCCGCTGAGCACCTGACCCCGGTAACCCTTGAGCTTGGGGGGAAGAGCCCTGTCATTGTCAGCCGTCACTGCGATATCAAAACCACGGCCAGACGCATCGCCTGGGGTAAGTGGATTAACGCTGGCCAAACCTGTATTGCACCTGACTACGTATTGGTTGAAAGTGCGGTTCGGGATGAGCTGGTTAACGCCCTGCAGGAGGCATTGGTTGAATTTTACGGTGATGAACCCCAGCGCAGTAAAGATTACGGTCGCATCGTCAATGACAAGCATTTGAGCCGTTTACTGGCGTTGCTTGACGAGCACGAAGTTATTAATGGCAAAGACTACGACAGACGCGACCGTTTTATGGCGCCTATGCTGATTAATAACCCAAGCCGCCAATCCGCGATTATGCAGGATGAGATATTCGGCCCACTATTACCCATTTGCCCGGTGGACAATATCGACGCCGCCATTCAAGCGGTACTGAGTTTACCTAAACCGCTGGCGTGCTACGCATTCACTAAAAAGAGCAGCGAACAACAGCACATTGAGTCAGCGATTAGCTGCGGCAACATGTGCTTTAACGATACCCTGATGTTTATGGTTAACCCTGAGTTGCCATTTGGCGGCGTTGGACATAGTGGTATGGGTCGCTACCACGGCGAGTTTGGCGTGCGCACCTTCTCTCATGAAAAGCCGGTGATGGTGCGCAGTTTTGCGTTAGATGTTGCCCTGCGCTACCCACCCTTTACCAAGCAAAAATTGAAATGGCTGAAAAAGTTCATGTAGCCCTTGAAGTTAGTGAGTACTCCCCACATTAACTAAGGTACAAGAAAGTGGCTGGTGACTCATTGTCGACTGGCCACTACACGCGACAATTAAAGAGGTTTTTCGTGCACACAGCAGATAACTTAATGAACGGCGGACAGCCGGCTCAG
This sequence comes from Gammaproteobacteria bacterium, assembly GCA_023481025.1. Next base: position 4,165 of record JAMCWV010000113.1, on the reverse strand, counting down.
CCGTCAAACATCGTTGACATTAACGAGCAGAATGCACAACAAATTCTGATTCAGGGCTCGCAGGAAAAGGTGGTACTGATCGACTTCTGGGCTGATTGGTGTGAGCCCTGTAAGCAGCTGACTCCGGTTCTTGAGCGAATTGCAGGCGATTACCCTGACCATCTGATTCTGGCGAAAATCAATTGTGAAGAGCAGCAGGCTATCGCGAGCCAGTTTGGCGTGCAGAGTCTGCCAACCATAGTTGTGTTTAAAGACGGTCAGCCAGTCGATGGTCTTGCCGGCGCGCAGCCTGAGTCCGCGATTCGTGAGATGCTGGCAAAATATTTACCAGCACCACAGGACGATGCACTAAGCCAGGCCCAGCAAGCTCTGCAAGAGGAAGATTTTGAAGCGGCATATACCGCAGCCAAACAAGCTTATGACCTGGCACCGCAAGACCCTCAGGTGCGTCTGGTATTAGCAGACGCGGCAGCTAGCATAGGGCACACAGACCAGGCGCTGGATCTAATTTCGAACCTTACCATTGCGGATCAGGACAGTTATTACCAGCATATCGTTGCGAAAATTAAGCTTGCAGAAGACGCTGCGCAGAGCCCGGAAATTGACGCACTAGAGGCACAGTTAGCGGAACAGCCGAATGATCTCTCGTTGAAGATTGAATTAGCGATTCAGTATCATCAGGTTAAGCGACACCAGGAGGCTTTGGATTTACTATTTGAAGTGCTCAATGAAGATATTAACTTCCAAGAGGGAAAGAAAACGACTCTGGATATTATCAATAACCTGCCAGCGGGTGATCCACTTGCAGCGGCCTCGCGTAGAAAGTTATACAGCATGCTTTACTAGCTGCTGTCGCTAGCAACGAGTTTTAGGCCGGTTTCTCAACCGGCCTTTTTTTTGCCATTCACTCAATGTGGACGACAGTACTTACAAGTCGTTCAAAGCAAGTTTGATTTCAATGTCGTTGCCTTCGTCGTCGTACCCTTCTACTTCAACTTCCCCGCGTGAGGACACGTCGATTTCGTCAAAGCGGCGAATACCAGCATCTTTGCCTTCTTCCATCGCTTTTTGCAGCTGGCTCAGAGATAAACCCCAGGCTTCGCGTGCATAGCGTTCATGCTCTTCACTCTGTACTTGACCGTCTGGGCCAAAGACAACCTCTGAATGCATGTTATCGCGAGCAAAACCTTCTACCTCAACCCGGTCGTTCGATTTCCATTCCACTTCGGTGACATGAGAAAAGCCATAGTCGTCTAACCAACCATGCAGGTCGCCGTGATCATGAGCCATAACAGAGGTGGAAAGCAGTACTGAAGATGCCACTGCTGAAGCTAGTAAAGTTGATACTTTCATAACGTACTCCTTCATATGTCTAGTCAACGGATACGGTATCTAAAAACCGATGGCGTACCCGACGCGAGCGCTACCAACATTGCAACACTTTGGTCCGCTGTTGATTTAATCTTAGTCTACTGAACGTATTTGGCAGGCCCTGCTGTGTAAGACTTAGGTAAAATGCGCATCAGAGCAAAGCGCTTTCATTTGCGCGAGATCACATCTTACCTACCCCTAATGGGTTAGATTGCAGCCCATTCGAGTGACTATATGCAGGGGCTATGGTGAATCCTTTCTTTTCCGGTTTAACATTTAAACTCATGGTACTGGTGGTTATTATTGGCTCGGTTCCAATCTCTATTCTCGGTGGCGTCACCTTTTTAAGTACCAAGTCTAATCTCGAGCAAGACCTGCAGTGGCAATTACAAAGTATCTCTAACGACGCAGCACGCCTGGTTGATTTACAATTGAGTGAGCTGGAGCGTGAGCTGCGCCTGGTTAGCCGCCCACAAACCACAGAAGCTGGGCTCAGCACGAACCTCGAAGCCTGGGCGGCTGCGCAACCGCTGGTCGCCGGAATGTCTGCAACAACCCGCCAAAATGACGTGATGAGCATCCGTCTACAGGTCATCGACACTATGCCACCTGTCTACCTTGCTATTAATGAGGTTCAGTTACAGCAACGAATTGCTTTAACCAGCCTTGGCGAGCATGGTGAGCTGGCGATTATGCAAGCGAATGCGATGCAGCAGGCAGCAGGCCTTGCCCAGGCCAGCAGCCGGATCTCTCACCCTGCACTACTTGGCGAATGGGTGGTGCAGGCACAGATGCCTGAAGCGCACTTCTACGCCCCCATCGCACGGCTCAATACAGTGATGTGGAGCTTATGGATTGTCGCCTTCGTGACCGCATTAAGCATTGGTTATATCTTTGCGAAGCGCCTGTTGAAGCCACTCCATCAGTTGCTCAGTCGCATGCAAAATATAGCTGGCGGCGACGCCGACCTGACTCAGCAAATCCATATTGAGGGAAAAGACGAGTTTGCTCAGCTTGCACACGCGTTTAATCGTTTTATCGATAATCTGCGCGGCGTGATCACTCAACTAGCAGACACTTCGCAGTCTTTAGCAACCCAGGCCCAACAGAGCCTGACCGGTGCACAGACCTCCCGCGATGCGCTGACCAACCAGCACCAGCAAGTTGAGCAGGTGGCAACGGCAATGAACCAGATGACCGCCACGGTAAGAGAGGTTGCGCAGAACACCCAGGAAGCGGCGCATAGCGCAAACCATGCCATGCAAGCCACCGATGATGGTAATCAGGTGGTTGAAAAAACCATTATCTCGATTAGCAAGCTGGCCGATGAAGTCAGCGCCGCCGCTGGGGTAATTGGTGCTTTGAAGGAAGAAAGTAAAAGTATCAGCAGTATTCTCGATGCCATTCGCGGCATTGCTGAACAGACCAACCTGCTTGCTCTCAATGCTGCCATTGAGGCGGCCAGAGCCGGCGAAGCTGGTCGTGGCTTTGCCGTCGTCGCCGATGAAGTGCGCACTCTGGCGGTACGAGTGTCTGCCGCCACCGATGAAATTAATGTGAAGATTAGTCGTCTCCAGCGCAGTTCCGATGATGCCGTCGCGGTGATGGCGCGGGGGCAGCAGCAGGCGTCTCAAAGCGTTGACGATGCACAGGGCACCGGCCATGCATTGCAGCAAATCCGCCATTCTATTCACCAGATCAATGATATGAATACCCAGGTTGCGACCGCGTCAGAGCAGCAAAGTGCGGTGGCTGAAGACATCAATCGCAGCGTGGTAACGATCTCTGAGCTGGCGTATAGCACGGTGCATCAGGCCGATGATATTGCTGAAGCCAGTCATCAACTCAATCAGCTCGCTGAGACCTTGCAAAGCATCGTCCAGCGCTTTAGATATTAAGTCATTTGACAATTGTTTGTGCCCGTGGATAATACCGTCCATAACCCGCAGGGGAGTAGTCGCTTATTGCGCCAGCAATAAGGTGTACATCAACATAATTGGCTGAAAACGAGCCATGGTGTGCACGGCAGATGCTTGACGAGACCTGTGGTGTGAATTGAATACACAAGCCTAAAGCTTGCCGTATGCCTGTTGCCGGGCGACTCAATCACACCACATGGAATCGACGCGTTGCCCGGCAGGAACCTATCATGGACGCTTTTTTCTTATCTATTCTAACCGTTGGCATCGCAGAAGTTGGCGACCGGTCGCTATTCCTGGCGCTTCTGTTTGGTCTTCGTTACCAACGGCCCTGGCCAGTATTTGCAGGCATGGCCCTGGGCCTTTTCCTAAATCAGGCGCTATCGGCGCTGGTAGGTATGTGGTTGTTTCAGTTCCTGCAAGCAGACTGGCATGGCTGGAT
>JAMCWV010000113.1:0-423 GCA_023481025.1 Gammaproteobacteria bacterium | reverse complement strand
TTTGACAATTGTTTGTGCCCGGTGGCGCTGACGCCGCCGGAATTGAATGATAGCTCGGCGGGCAACAGGTCGTTGAGGTTGGCAGCGCCACCAACAACGCCAGCGGTAGTTAGTAATACCCAAACCCCTAACACCAGGAACAAACCGCAGGCGACCCATTTCATGGTTTGCAACGGTACTTTATTGGCGAATTTATAGCCCAGCCATAGTGCTGGCGTCGTGACTGCGAGAATACCGATAGTTGCGCCCAGTACCACCGGCCAAAAAGTCTGATAGCTGCCGGCAAGGGTAACCACCACCAGTTGGGTCTTGTCTGCCATTTCGAGCACAAAAAAGCCAACCGCTGCAGCCAGAAATAACTGTCTTTTACTGGTATCAGCTTTCAGCTCGTCGTCTTGTTCGGGAATTAATACCCATACTGCC
>JAMCWV010000183.1 GCA_023481025.1 Gammaproteobacteria bacterium | reverse complement strand
TCGACGTTCCTATCGTAGCGGTGTCTATGGTAGACGAAGCGCGCCAATGGTTTAAAAGCCAAGTCGGCTTAGATGTATGCGAGACGCCACGGGATGTGGCGTTTTGCGACCATGCGGTTAGTGCACGCGAGCACATTGAAGTGCACGACGCTGCCGCTGACGCGAGATTTAAAGGCAATCCGTTAGTTACCGGGGCGCCGCACATTCGCTTCTATTCTGGTTTCCCAATTTTTAGTGAGCAAGGGCATGTGCTTGGTACGCTGTGTATTATTGATACGAAGCCGCGGACATTAACCTCGAAGCAGCGAGAGTTACAGCGTTTGCTGACGCGCCAGGCCGAGGTGTTAGTGCGTCGCTATGACGAGCAATCGCAACTGATGGCGACGCAAGCGCGCTTGGAAGAACAAGACAAACTGCTGCAAGTGTTGCTAACAGGGCTTACGGACTACAGCGCGCTGATGTCAGGAGACCGTCTTTGGACCTTCTTAGAGCAGGCGTTACGGGACTTAACGGACAGCCAATATGCGCTGATCGGTGAGTGTATCGCGGGCACAAAAAAGCTTAAAATCCACGCCATTACAGATTTATCCTGGGACGAACCTTCGCGCCGCTTGCTTGAGCAATTGCGCGCAGGGCAAATGACCTTGAGTAACCCCGATACCATGCTAGGTCAGGTATTTGCCCAAGGCCAGACTTTGATTAGTAACGAATTTGCCCAAGACCCGAGGCGTGGAGGTCAGCCCGAGGGTCATCCGCCGCTGCACAACTATGTGGGTGTGCCCATTATGGATGGTGATGAAATTCTAGGGATGTTCGCCCTTGCCAACAGCAGTGAAGCATTTAGCCAGCAGACAGTCGAGCGGCTAAAGCCTTTTACTGCGACCTGCGCATTACTCATTCGCTTGTATCGTCAGTTGGAAGAACGTGAGCGAGCCAATAAAGAACTGCAACAGGCCAAAGAGGCTGCTGAAACGGCAAGCCGTGCCAAGAATGACTTTTTATCGTCGATGAGTCATGAACTGCGCACCCCGTTAAATTCAGTGCTCGGTTATGCCCAGCTACTGGCCAATAGCAAAAAGCAGCCATTACCCGAGCGTCAGCGTAACCAAGTTGAGCAGATTTACAAAAGCGGCCAGCACCTTCTTGCGCTGATTAACGAAGTGCTCGATTTGGCCAAGATTGAAGCGGGGCAAATCCCGCTATCCATTGAAAGTATCTCGCTACATGACGCTGCGACTGAAGCCGTGAACGTGGTCCAAAGCATTTCCGGGCAATATGGCGTGCGGGTTGAGTTTGACCCCCGTATTTTACCCAAAGTGCGGGTTGATGCAGATTATACCCGCACCAAGCAAGTGCTAATGAACTTGCTGAGTAATGCGGTGAAGTATAATCGCGAGGGCGGCTACGTGCGCTTGCACTGGGCGCTTGATGGTGAGCTGGTGCACATTCAGGTTAAAGACAATGGCATCGGTATTGCCAAAGATAAAATCAGTCAGCTGTTTCAGCCGTTCAATCGTCTTGGTGCAGAAAATTCGAGCATCGAGGGCACTGGCGTTGGGTTGTCAATTACGCGCACCTTGACGGAATTAATGGCTGGAAACATTGAGGCTGAATCAGTGGAAGGTGAAGGCACAGTGTTTCACGTCACCTTGCCGATGTCGAAGCAACAAGACACTAGCATTGATGAACTTAAGGCGGGCAGTGACGCCGAATTTGGTCGTCATATTCGTGTGCTATACATTGAAGATAACCCTGCGAATCAGCGCTTAATGGAAGATATTTTCAGCGAGCATGAAAACTTTGAGTTGACCTGCGCCCACGATGCACAATTAGGTTTGCAATTGGCGCGGCAACTGATGCCAGAGCTGATTCTAATGGATATCAACTTACCGGGCTTGAATGGCTTTGAAGCCTTAGAGCAAATCCGGATGGACGAAAGCCTGCAACATATTTCGGTGGCGGCTTTATCGGCTAATGCAATGGAAAAAGACGTACAACGCGGTTTAGATCAAGGCTTTGATGCTTACTTAACCAAACCCTTAGCGGTGGAAGCACTGTACGATCTGTTGCAACAAATAGAAGCGAAACACGATGACGCCAGCAGCAGCTAAGATAGTTATTTTAGATGACAAGTTGGAAAATTTACTCCTACTCGAAGCGATTCTTGAAGAGGAAGGGTACGAGCAGATCCTGTGCATTCAGGATCCGCGTAAAATGTTGCCAGCCTTAGAAGTGCAGCCAGACGCCTTACTGCTCGATATGCGTATGCCGCATTTAAGTGGGTTGGATGTCATCAACTTAGTGCAGCTATACTATCGCGATCGGTACGCTGACAAAGCGTCGCTTCACATGCCCCCTATGATGGTATTAACAGCCGATAACGACGATGCGTTAAAGCTATCGGCGTTGGAGATGGGGGCGCAAGATTACCTGACTAAGCCGTTTAATCAATTTGAAGTGGTACAGCGGCTAACTAATTTACTGAAGAAGCGTGCTGAAAGTAAGCAGCAATTAGCGATTAATAGTGAACTTGAGGCCACAGTCGAGAGCCAAACTGAAGCTCTGCGCGTGCTATCGGTCACTGACCCTGCCACTGGTTTAGGTAACCGCCGCTACATTAGCCAACAAC
>JAMCWV010000244.1 GCA_023481025.1 Gammaproteobacteria bacterium | reverse complement strand
TCTCAGCTGATGGCTCGCGAGGGAGAGTACGCATTAATTCGCATGCGATCCGGGGAAGTGAGAAAGGTCAGCATCAACTGCCGCGCTGTGATTGGCGAAGTGGGCAATGCTGAGCATTCATCTCGCTCTCTTGGTAAGGCTGGCGCGAGCCGTTGGCGAGGTGTTCGTCCTTCAGTGCGTGGTGTGGCAATGAATCCTGTTGACCATCCGCATGGCGGTGGTGAAGGCAGGACTTCTGGTGGTCGCCATCCGGTCAGTCCCTGGGGTCAGCCTACGAAGGGTTACCGTACCCGCAGAAACAAGCGGACGAGCGGCATGATTGTTCGCCGTCGTAAAGCTTAATCAAAGGAGCTAACGTGGCACGTTCAATCAAAAAAGGTCCTTTTGTCGACGACCATCTGATGAAAAAGGTTCTTGCTGCCTCGAGTGAAAGCTCAAAGAGGCCGATCAAGACATGGTCCCGTCGGTCTACAATCACCCCGGAATTTATTGGGTTCACCTTTTCCGTACACAATGGTAGGCAGCATGTTCCGGTCAGCATTAACGAAAACATGGTAGGCCATAAGCTGGGTGAGTTCGTACCAACCCGGACCTTTAAAGGACATGCGGCCGACAAGAAGGCCAAGCGATAAGCTTAAGGAGCAAGTGAATGGAAGCGTCGGCATATCTCAGGGGATTTCGGATTTCCCCCCAGAAGGCCCGGTTGGTGGCTGATCAGGTACGCGGACTTAAAGTTGAGCGGGCAATCGAGTTGCTAATATATAGCAATAAAAAAGCAGCTTTGCCGATCAGGAAGTGTCTTGAATCAGCAATTGCAAATGCTGAACACAATACGGGCGCCGATGTGGACTCACTAGTTGTGGCCAAAATTTGTGTAGATGAAGGTCCTGTATTAAAGCGCTTTCATGCCAGGGCGAAAGGCCGGGGGACTCGAATTCTCAAGCGCACGAGCCATTTTAGTATCACCGTTGCCGAAAGATAGAGTGCGAGGAAAACATGGGACAAAAAGTTAATCCTGTCGGCATTCGCGTTGGCATAATTAAGGACTGGAGCTCCCGGTGGTATGGGAAGCATGACTTTGCTGACAAGTTGAATGAAGATATTGCTGTTCGTGAGTTCATAGGCAAGCGGCTTGCAGGCGCATCTGTTTCAAATATCATCATTGAAAGACCTGCGCGCAATGCAAGAATTACCATCCACACTGCCCGGCCGGGCATAGTCATTGGTAAGAAAGGCGAGGATATCGATCGCCTTCGCAAGGATGTTCAGGCTAGGATGGGTGTGCCCGTTCACTTGAACATAGAAGAAATTCGGAAACCTGAGCTTGATGCCAAACTGGTGGCTGAGAGCGTTGCACAGCAGCTTGAGCGACGCATCATGTTTCGCAGGGCAATGAAGCGGGCGGTTACTAATGCCATGCGTCTGGGAGCGCTTGGCATGAAAATTAACTGCGCAGGTCGCTTGGGTGGTGCGGAGATTGCACGCACTGAATGGTACCGTGAAGGCCGGGTTCCTCTTCATACCCTTCGTGCAGATATCGATTATGGTGTCGCTGAAGCAAAAACCACCTATGGCATCATTGGGGTGAAGGTCTGGATCTTTAAGGGTGAAATCCTTGATCTGGAAGCAAATCGTTCAGCTTCTGGTAAGGATAAACAGCAAGGTTAAACCATGTTACAGCCGAAACGCACCAAATTCAGAAAACAGCATAAAGGGCGCAACCGAGGTGTTGCGGACCGTGGCAGTAAAGTTAGCTTTGGCGAATATGGGCTTAAAGCCACCACGCGTGGACGTCTTACTGCCAGACAGATTGAAGCTGCACGTCGTGCACTGACCAGGCATATTAAACGCGGTGGGCGGGTATGGATCCGTGTTTTCCCGGATAAGCCTATTAGCAAGAAACCTGCTGAAGTTCGTATGGGTAAGGGGAAAGGCAATCCTGAATATTGGGTCGCTCTGATTCAGCCTGGCAAGGTCATCTACGAAATGGATGGTGTGAGCGAGGAAATTGCCCGCGAGGCCTTTGCGCTTGCAGCCGCAAAGCTGCCCGTCTTAACCACCTTTGTAACGCGCCAGGTGATGGGATGAATACTACTGATCTCCGTGGGAAATCCGGTGACGAACTGCAGCAGGAACTCATTGGCTTGCTTGATGAGCAGTTTAAACTGAGAATGCAGCATGCGTCTGCCCAGCTCCAGAACACAGCGCGGCTTCGGACTGTCCGGCGCGAAATTGCGCGCGTAAGAACCCTAATCCGCGAAAAGTGAGTTTTTAGCCATGGCGACTGAAACCGGAAGCAGGACGGTTGTTGGAAAAGTTGTAAGTAATAAGATGGATCAAACCATCGTTGTTCTAATTGAGCGACAAATCCAGCACCCGATCTACAAGAAATATATCCGCCGATCTAACAAGATTCATGCTCATGATGAAGGTAATGTTTGTCAAGAGGGTGATGAGGTGATGGTTGAGGCATGTAGGCCTCTTTCCAAGACCAAGTTCTGGCGACTAGTGAAAGTTTTGAACAAGGCCACTTAGGCCTGCGCTCTGAGTAAGGAGACTTGCCGTGATACAAATGCAAACCAGGCTCAGTGTCGCAGATAATAGCGGCGCGCGTGAAGTAATGTGCATTAAAGTGCTTGGT
>JAMCWV010000209.1:8268-14204 GCA_023481025.1 Gammaproteobacteria bacterium | reverse complement strand
TCGCTTCGCGCCGATGGCAACGAGCTTTGCGCGTTTAGTAAATCTGAAAAATCACGTTGATGCAGTGGAATAGAGCATCGCAAGTTTCGTAGTGCAATGTGACCAAAACGGCTCAGTTAGACTGAGCCGTTTTCAGTTATAGCTTACAAGAACAGGACTACGTTCATCCTTGGTTTTTTTGTTAATCTCAGTGTTCCAAGTGAGTAACTGGACTTTTACATGACTTTGGTGTGAATTTTTAATTGACCAGATCATCAAAAGAATATAAAAAAGCACATCGCGTGAGGGACTTGCGCGAGATCTAATAAAAAAATAATGAACAAGGAAATCGTTATGCAAGATGTAATTGTGGCTATCCCACAGGGAATACGTGCGTCTGGGCTTGTTGCTGAACTTACCGATTTAAATTGGAATGTTCTAGTCCCTTCTCCAACTCGTAAAGCATTGCTTGAGTTGGCCGAGGAGCGTACCGCGCGTATTATAATCTTGGACGATAGTTTCGCCGGTGGTGAAACTAAGTCGTTAATCCGTGCTCTACACCGTGTCCATCCTAAACTTCGAGTTTTACTGTGGTGCGATAAATTACGCACTGCTATCCAGTATCAATTGAATAAATCGGATATTCACGGTTATTTTATCAATGAAGCGTCTGTCGCTGAAGTCAACAGAGGCTGTCGCCTCGCAAACTCTGGAAAATCCTACGTTCCGTTAGCGATTAATCAAGCGGTAAAACGCTACCGAAAGAATGTCAGTCAACATCCAGTTTTAAGTGGCTTAACCAATCGAGAGGGGGAGATATTCCAATTAGTAACGACAGGAATGTCGGTTAGCCAAATTGCCAAAGATCTCTTTATCTCGAGAAAAACAGTGAATACATTCAGGTATCGCTTACATAAGAAGTTAAACGTATCCTGTGACGTGCAACTGGCTCATATAGCGATTAAGTATGGGTTAATTGAGGCGGGGATCGATGGGGACGACGCTATTTTGTTAGCGTAAAACAACGCGTAGCAATAGCAGACAGTACAGCCGTGATCTGGTAGTCTTACGATTATGAATTACGTTACTAGCTCACGGTTATATGCAAGAATCTATCACCGAATCGTTTGACTCAAAAGAGTTTATTCGTAACTTAACCCACCAACCCGGTGTCTATCGGATGTATGATTCAGCCGATGACGTCATTTATGTTGGCAAGGCAAAGGATTTAAAGAAGCGAGTTAGCAGTTATTTTCGCAAACAACTCGACTCGGTGAAAACACAAGCTCTCGTCAATCAAATCGCGCGTATAGATGTCACGGTGACCAATACCGAAGTTGAAGCTTTAATTCTTGAGAACAGTTTCATTAAGACCTATTTACCGCGCTACAACGTCTTGCTTCGAGACGATAAATCCTACCCCTACATATTTATCAGTGCCCACGAGCATCCGCGGATTGCCTATCATCGTGGCGCGCGTCGTGAGAAGGGTGAATATTTTGGACCGTTCCCTAATGGTGGAGCTGTGCGGGAAAGTCTACGTTTAGTACAAAAGTTATTTCCAGTTCGTCAATGTGACGACAGCTATTATAAAGCCCGCAGTCGGCCCTGTTTACAACATCAATTAAAGCGGTGCCTCGCGCCCTGTGTTGGCATTGCCGACGAGCAGGAGTATCAGGAGCAAGTTCGGCTGGCGAAGCTTTTCTTAAAAGGGCGTAATTCTGACGTTATTGCCACGTTAGTCAGCAAAATGGAAAGTGCGAGTAGTGCGCTTGAATTCGAGCAAGCCGCGCGTTATCGCGACCAAATTTCAGCGTTGCGTCGAATTCAAGAACAAAACTCAGTAAGTGGCAATCAACATGAACTTGACGCTATCGCCTTGTACCGGGAGTCTGGCTTTACTTGTGTCCATTTGCTCACAGTCAGGCAAAATGCAGTTCAAGGCAGTCGCAGTTACTTCCCGAAAGTCCCGCAACATAGTACCGACGAAGAGATCCTCGAATCGTTTTTAGTCCAGTATTATCTCAACCAGAATCATGGTGAGCGCGTGCCTGCGGAAATATTAATTCCAGCGCTGAAACTCGCAACTACAGAATTAACGACTCAGTTGCGCAGTGCACTTGGGATTTCGTGTAAAGTTGTGCAGCCTAAACGGGGTGAACGGGCGCAATATCTTGCCTTAGCTAATAAAAACGCCATGAACGCTGTACAAAGCAAACTGGGTTTACAATCGACCATGGAGAGTCGCTTGCGAGCTCTTGTAAAACTCCTTCCTGTTGAGAAAACCCTGGAAAGGATGGAGTGTTTTGACATCTCACATACCATGGGAGAAGCAACGGTTGCGTCTTGTGTCGTTTTTGATCAACAAGGACCAAAGAAAGCTGACTACCGTCGTTATAACATCAGTGGCATCACGCCCGGTGATGATTATGCGGCAATGGCGCAAGCTTTAGAAAAACGCTATAACAATGCAATCGAAAAAGATAATGTGCCGGACTTACTGCTAATCGATGGCGGGAAAGGGCAGCTCACGCAAGCCGAGGCATACTTTAACGATTGGCCACAACCGCCAATCTTGTTAGGTGTTGCAAAAGGTGAGAGCCGAAAACCTGGGCTGGAGACTCTTATTTTTGGCTACAGTCGAAAAACCGTGCAATTACCAGCCGATGATCCAGGCTTACATTTAATTCAGTTTATCCGGGACGAGGCACATCGCTTTGCGATTACAGGCCATCGGCAACGGCGAGCGAAAGCTCGAAAAACATCAACGCTTGAAGATATCCCAGCAGTTGGGGCAAAACGACGACAGAATTTATTAAAATATCTAGGTGGATTACAACAAGTAAAAAGCGCTAGTATAGAGCAGCTTGCCAATGTGCCGGGCATTAGTCGAAGTCTGGCCGAAACGATTTACTACGCACTACGTGACGAATAGTTACCAAAGCGCAGAAAAAGCCGATTACCGTAATAATAACGAGAAACTAAGTATGTGGAGTATTCCAAACCTTTTGACTTCATTCAGGATTCTACTGATCCCTGTGTTCCTGATTGTTTTCTATTTACCCATTGAATATGCTCACTTCTATGCCGCGCTAGTCTTCGTTATTGCGGCAATTACAGACGGTCTCGATGGTTATATTGCACGTAAGCTTGAACAACAAACTAAGTTTGGCGCATTTCTTGATCCCGTTGCTGACAAAATCATGGTTGCCGCGGCCTTGATTGCGGTTGTTGAATATCACCAAAGTTTGTGGATTACGATTCCGGCATTAATCATTATTAGCCGTGAGTTAATCATTTCTGCGCTGCGAGAGTGGATGGCTGAGATTGGTAAACGGGATAGCGTGGCTGTATCGACATTAGGAAAAGTGAAAACAACCGCACAAATGATCGCCTTGACAGGTCTACTCTGGAGTGCCGGGCCATTCGTCATTGCTTTAGGAACGATTGCTTTGTATATCGCTGCAATCCTAACATTTTGGTCAATGTACCTGTATTTAACTGCGGCCTGGGCGGATTTAACGCGCGATAGTTAAACGCTTAGTGATTTGATGTTGCTGTATTTTCAATCCGCTTTTGATCGAGAATGAAGCAAACTAGCTAAAAAATCAGCAAACAAACAAAAAAACGAAATTTTCTGTTGACTGAAATAAAAGGGTAGGTAGAATGGCGAGCCACTGGGGCAGCGCTCTGGTAGCAATAAAGCAAATGCGGGAATAGCTCAGTTGGTAGAGCACAACCTTGCCAAGGTTGGGGTCGCGAGTTCGAGTCTCGTTTCCCGCTCCAAGCTTTATTCAACCCAGGCGGGTTGGCAGAATGGCTATGCAGCGGATTGCAAATCCGTGGATCTCGGTTCGACTCCGGGACCCGCCTCCAGTTTAAAACACTATAAGAAATAGTGCCTACGAATAAGCCCGGGTGGTGAAATTGGTAGACACAAGGGATTTAAAATCCCTCGCTGGAAACAGCGTGCCGGTTCGAGTCCGGCCCCGGGCACCATTTCTTTATCTCTTCTGCTTTTCTACTGTTTCCACTACATGACGCATCCAGTTTACCAGCGCTACAATCGCCATTTCACGTTGGCTTTCTCGACGCACCGAGATATGTAAACCGTGCTTGCCGTCCAAGCTAAATCCAGGAACTTCAACAAGATCACCTTCGGTCGCAGCTTTTGCGTAACACTCTGGTAATAACATCAAACGCCCAGTGAATTGAGCAAGCTCAATCGCCATACTGGTATTATTAACGAACTGTACGTTTTCATTATTAATCTTGCTTGCATATGTGCGATTCCAGCGATCCCAGTCTTTATTGGTATTCACCGCAACAAATTTATACTCATTGAGATTATCTTTCGTTGGCTCTGGCACCGAAGCAGGGCGGATCAATACGAGGCGAGGTTCGGTCAAACGCCAGTTTACTACGGCCTTCTGAGCCGGCGCACTGAACGTCAGCAACGCGTCTAGCTCGCCATGAAGGATTTCATGGGTGAGTGGGCCTTCATTCTGGCGACTTAGGTATTCTGGCACTTGCACGCATTGCAGCTCAAGGTGCGGATAAAGTTGATTAAACTCTGTCAAAAGTGGGCCTAGCCACCAGCGCAGTAATTCGCTACTAATCCCTAAAGTAATCGTACGACGTGCTTGGTCACCATTTTTCATCGTGCGCTTAACTAACCGCTCAATTTGGCGAAATACACGCGATAAATCGGGTGCTAGCGCGTCACCAGCAGGGGTTAACGCATGAACCCGGTTATCGCGTTGCACAAGACGCACACCGAGCTGCTCTTCGAGGGTTGTCATTTGTCGACTTATCGCCGACTGGGTAACGCCGAGCTCTGCTGCCGCTGCTTTAAAACTGCCTAATCGAGCAACACTTTCAAAAACACGGAGTGCATTCAAGGACGGGAGCGTGTTTGGATTCATAATTATTACACCGTATTGAGTTTAAATCATGTTAGTGGAAACTCGAATAAGAAGCAAATAAGTTATTCACACTGATTAAATTAATCTTTAGAATGGGTAAACCTCCAAATAATCAGTGACATTGATCTATGTTCGACGAGCTTTTCTCAAACCGTTACGCAGCAGAATTTATTGCTATGGCAATCGCTCACGCATTTGCCGTTGCTAGCCCCGGACCAGACTTTGCAGTCGTCAGTCGCTACAGTATTCGCCATGGTACTCGTGTGGCCGTCTGGGTCAGTTTAGGGATTGGTTTAGGCATTTTGATTCACGTCACCTATTCGATTCTTGGTTTAGCGCTCGTGATCAATCAAACCCCTTGGCTATATCAACTACTTATGCTCGTGGCGGCAAGTTATTTCTTTTGGTTAGGCTGGCAAGCAATGCGGTCACAGCCGCCAGTTGAATCGTCAAACTCGACGAGCCGCATGGAAGTGACCGGATTCGAGGCCGACGTATCGGCTCGCCGCGCTGTCGCTATTGGCTTTCTAACCAATGGCTTGAACGTGAAAGCGACGATGTTCTTCTTAGCGTTGTTCACGTCAATTATTTCGACCAGTACGCCAGTCACAGTAAAAGCGGGTTTCGGAATTTACTTAGCGGTGGCAACATTTGCTTGGTTCGCGACCTTGAGCTATTTACTTGGTCGCAGCAAAGTAAGGCAGGCATTGTTGAGTAAAGGCTATTGGTTTGACCGAATTATGGGCGCCATTTTATGGTTATTAGCATTCAATCTTGTTTGGATGTGGCTGCAGGGCCTTTGATTAGGCTATAATCCGCGGTTCTGAATTATATTTTTTGTCGTAATGAGTCATAGGCGATTGCATGCAGCTGTTTGTTAAAGATTTAACCGTTATTGATTTTTCCTATCTCTGCCCAGAGCGTAAGTAGTTGATATAGCCAAGGGGTTTGATTGATCACGAGCGCTAAACCAAGAATCGAATAGGTGACGTGAATCAAAATGCCTAAACCAATCCCTAAACTGACCCAGAC
>JAMCWV010000209.1:0-8258 GCA_023481025.1 Gammaproteobacteria bacterium | reverse complement strand
TTTTTTGTCGTAATGAGTCATAGGCGATTGCATGCAGCTGTTTGTTAAAGATTTAACCGTTATTGATTTTTCCTATCTCTGCCCAGAGCGTGGCGTGGTGGGGGAAAGCTGGATCGTCGACATCCTCTTAGATGGTTCATTAAATGACCAGTCGATGGTGCTTGATTTTGGTCGGGTTAAAAAGCAGATCAAGGCAATTATTGACCAGTCGGTTGATCACAAGTTACTCGTACCGAGCGATCACCCATTCACTGTAGTGACCAAACATAGCAATGAAACTCATTACTGGGTCGACTTTCTGCGTCCACAGAATTCAATTCATTTGTTTTGTCCAGCTGATGCTTATGCGTTTATCGACGCGACTGAAATTGATATGGCAGCGACGATTGCGTACTTGCATGCTGTCATCAAAAAAGAGTTACCGACGAATGTCAAAGGGTTAGAACTTAGTCTTCGAGCCGAAGAAATTCCAAGTTTTTACTATCACTACACTCACGGTTTGAAAAAGCATGATGGTAACTGTCAGCGGATTGCTCATGGCCACCGGTCTGCAATCCAAGTCTTTCTAGATGGTATGCGCAGTCCTGCATGGGAACAGCGTTGGTCGCGCCGCTGGGAGGATATTTACATTGGCACTGCGGAAGATGTTGTTGATAAACAGCACATGGAACTGAGTGCCGCTGGTCAAGACTTAATTGGTGACCAACACGTATGTTATTCCTATCTAGCCGAGCAGGGCGTGTTTGAGTTAGCGTTACCACTTGCGGAAAATGAAGTGATGACAGCGGACTCAACCGTTGAATGTATTGCTGAATACATTGCAAAGGAAATTAAAACCCAAGAACCAATGCACGAAATAAAAGTCATAGCGTTCGAAGGAGTCGGCAAAGGAGCCATCGGTTATGCGTAAAATTGGTTTATGGTTGATTACAGTCGTTGCGGTGTATGTGGTAACAAATGGGCATGTTCAGGCGGCAGAGCCTGAACTCCGTGGTCAGTTTGTGCAAGGCGGAATGGTCGTTGGTCAAACCGATGCAGGTAATCAAGTCACAATAAATGGTCAACCATTGAAGGTTAGTGCAGATGGTCTTTTTGTATTTGGGATTGGCCGTGATGACGTCGAGCCGATTGTTCTTGCTGTCGCGACGAAAGCGGGAAAACGTTGGCGACAAACGTTCACGATTGGCACACGCAAGTTTGATATACAACGCGTCGATGGCTTGCCGCAGCAAACTGTGACGCCTGATCCGGATACTCAAGCCCGAATTGCCGAAGATAATCGTAAGATTGGTGCCGCGCGCAGTCAGGTGAGTGCGCGAACAGACTTTAATACCGATTGGATTTGGCCGGCAGAGGGACGCATTACTGGGGTTTATGGCAGCCAACGCATTCTCAATGGTGAGCCACGTGCGCCACATTGGGGGTTAGACATTGCCAACGTAACTGGCACCCCTGTTTACGCACCAGCGGCGGGCGTGGTGCGCTTAGCCGAGCCTGACTTAGTGCTCTCGGGTGGAACAATTATTGTCGATCACGGCCATGATATCTTCTCAAGCTTCTTACATTTGCATGCAATTCACGTCAACGTTGGTGATGAAATTCAGCCCGGTGACCTGATTGGGGAAATCGGTGCCACTGGTCGAGCGACTGGGCCTCACTTAGATTGGCGAATGAATTGGGGTAGTGTACGTATTGACCCAGAGCTGCTGTTACCGCCGCGTCAATAGACGCGGCAACTCATTCAACTCATTCAACAACAAACACAATCACTGCATTAATCGAGTCGCAACCATCCTTTGGCGAGCTCACGATTTTGCAAGGTGAGCATATAGCCATCAGCAGGCGGTGCCTGCCATGTCATTTCTAACTCACGCAGACGATCTTGGCTAAACACATGAAGCCCAATCGACTGACCCGGCTGGGCGCGTTGCATAGCGCGCTGAACATTGGCCTTCGTTGCTTCTAAGCCTCCGATAGCCACGAGTCTGTCGCGAGCACTTAAGCCCGCTTGTGCGGCGGCGCTATTCTCGAATACTCGCGCAATTTCAAAGGTTCCGTTTTTATCCGCCAAAACAGCACCAAAGCTGACGGGTAGTCGCGGTACACTGCGGTAATCTGGCTGCATGGTAAGCGGATCGCTTGTTGCTGGTTCCACTTGAATTCCGAAAGCAGAAAACCATTCGGCTAACGCGGGCGGTTGTTTTGCGTATAACCATTGCTTCAGTGTTGCAGCAAATTCGTCATTACTAAACTTTGCGAAGCCTGCGATGAGATCATTGGGACTTGTGCCCGTTGTGAGATGCTGGTGATACAGGTGATTCATCACATCGGCTAAACTTGCGCGATTTGCACTGATTGTGCGGATCGCTAAATCAGCCAACATCGCGATGACTGCGCCTTTCGTGTAATAGCTCACAATCGCATTCTGGCTGTTTTCGTTCTGCTGGTAGAATGTGGTCCAGGTTGTTTGGCTGGACTCAATTAACGACTGCCGCAGAGGGCCTTCACCGCGCAGTGCACGCGTCAACGTTTCGCTTGCACGTTTAAGAAATTGTTCTGGCGACATGACACCCGCCTGATGAACAAAGTAGTCATCTAGGTAAGAGGTCACGCCTTCGTAAAACCAGAGCTGTTCAGTATATTGCTCGGCTTGCAGGTTATAGGGATGAAACCGCCGCGGACGCAATTGTTTCACATTCCAGCTGTGGAAGTACTCGTGACTGCAGAGACTCAAAAACGTCAAATAATCATTGGGGTCAGCGCCTTGCGCTGGTGCTTCGAGGCTATGGCGAGAGGTCAAAAGGGCGGTTGAGTTACGATGTTCAAGACCACCAAATCCTTCGCCAACAACCATAGTTAGAAATTTATAGTTTGAAAACGGTGCATGACCTCGGAAAAAATCGATTTGCTGTTGGCAAATCAACGTTAGATCCTTGGCAAGGCGATCACGGTCGGCAAAATGCTTGCCAGCAAGCACCAATTCATGCTCGAGACCGTGCACTTGAAAGAGAATAATATCCAACTCGCCAAACAGTACCGGATGATCAATGAGAGTGGCATAGCTTTCTGCGCTATATCGATATTGTGTCGACGCAATTTGTTTAGAGAGCGGTAAACCGCAGCTCGCTTGCCAATGATGCTGAGGCGGTAGGAGTAAATCTACCTCAACAGGTCCTTCATTGTGCAGGCACTCTAAACAGACCGCACTAGGATTGAAAAAACCGAATTCGTCGTTGAGCCAAGCGGTGCGAACTGATAGGTCAAACGCATAAACTTTGTATTCGATGACCACCGCGGTGTCGGAATGGCGAATTTCCCAGGTATTTTTATCAGGACGAATGTAATCGAGCGCACCACTTGTTCCGGTGGCCGAAAAATCGACGATGTGTTTGGCAAAATCTCGTATCATGTAGCTACCGGGTAGCCATGCAGGTAAACGCAAGCGCAGCGGCGCAGCAACCTGCTCCAGATGCATACGAACAATTAAATAGTGATGCTGAATATCGCAGGAAATTTCATAACGAACAGGCGCTTGCATATAAATACACTCTTACGGCGGCTATAGAGGGCTAGTGTAGCATAGTGCAAGCATAGTGCGTCGAGGTTATTGAAATCTCAGAAACTGAGACTAACGAACGGTTCTGCCCGACCAATTGCCGTTACTTCTAAAAATTTTCCGCTAACATAGCGAGCGGGATGTTTAAAAAATGTTAATTTCTAGTAAGGAAAGAGTTTGAACTGGCGCTCATTGCTTGAAGATCGAAACAAGTTATTTTGGCTAATGCAAATAGCCGGTTGGTGTGGGTATGCCTTGGTTCAGTACATGGGATCGCTCATGCATGAAATGCGAGAGATCTGGATCGCAATCGTGCTGCTTGGTGCCTATGCCGGTTTTCTATTAACCGTACCGATGCGTTATATCTATCGCTCAATTTGGTCATGGCATCCCGCACTGCAGCTTCTTGTTGTGTTGGCCTGTTCCTACGTTGCCGCAGCAACTTGGGCTGTTGTCGATAATTTGACCAACTGGGAGATCTATAAGTTTGGTTATCGACCAACTAATTTACTCTTCTACTTTCAGCATTCAATTGCCAAGTTCTACATTATGCTGACGTGGAGCGGGTTATACTTTGTTATTAAATATTACCAATTGCTGCAAGACGCTCGGCAGAAAGCTTTGACGGCAGCCTCAATGGCGCACCAGTCTCAGTTGAAAATGCTGCGCTATCAGCTAAACCCACATTTTTTGTTTAATACTCTGAATGCGATCTCAACGCTAATTTTGGTGAATGACACCAAGAACGCAAATCAAATGATGAATAAACTGAGTCGCTTTTTGCGTTTTTCACTCGATAACGAGCCAATTAAGCGCATTACCCTCGATAAAGAAATTCAAGCCTTGATGCTTTATCTTGATATCGAAAAGGTTCGTTTTGCCGAACGACTTGATGTGCAAGTCAATATTGAAGATGCAGCGCACAATGCGCTGGTTCCGAGTTTGATTTTGCAACCGTTAATCGAGAACGCCATCAAGTATGCGATTGCGAAAACCGAGTCATGCGGACGAATTGATATTCGCGCGTGGGTGGAGCAGAGTGACCTATGTATTACAGTTGCAGATAATGGACCGCATCGATTTGATCCGGATAATGTTCATGTCCGTGGTTCGGGTGTCGGACTTGAAAATATTCGCGAACGCCTCAAAGCCTTGTATGGAAAACAATTCTCCTTTAATCTGTCTGCAAATGAGCCGACCGGTTGTGTGGTCAGCTTACGGTTTCCTTTTGAGTTAGCCGAATAAAGCGTTCGGCTTCGAGTAGAGAAAATGAGTCAACAGAAAATTCGCGCCATTATTGTCGATGACGAACCGTTAGCCCGTCAGGGGTTGCGGATTCGCTTGCAGGAATTTGACTTCCTTGAGGTTATTGACGAAGCCAGTAATGGTCGTGAAGCCGTTGAAAAAATCCTGTCTGCTAAACCTGATCTCGTTTTTCTCGATATTCAAATGCCGGGCACGAATGGGTTTGATGTTCTCCGCAAACTCAAAGCAGAGTACGAGCAAACCGGAATCCAAATGCCTGCGGTAGTTTTTGTCACTGCCTATGACCACTACGCGATTCGTGCATTTGAAGTGCGGGCAATCGACTATCTTCTGAAGCCGGTTGACGAAGATCGGCTCGCTGAAGCACTTGACCGCATCCGCGCAGAGGTTTTAGTTGATAAATCTCGTCAGCATCAACAGCGACTCGTCGAGTTAGTCGCCGATATTACCGGCGAAGACGTTGAAGAAATCCTGCGGCTACTCGCAGAAGGGAAAGCGCCATCGCTAGACCATTTCCCGGAACATATCGCGATTAAGGACAGCGGAGAGATTACTCGCGTTGCCATTAACTCGATTGAATGGATTGATGCTGCAGGCGACTATATGTGCATCCATGCGGGCAATCAAACGCACATCCTGCGTCGCACCATGAAGGAATTGGAACAAGAACTCAATCCGCGGTTATTCCAGCGAATTCACCGCTCGGCAATCGTTAACCTTGGCCAAGTCGAAAAGCTCTGTAGTCGACAAAATGGCGAATATCATTTAGTCCTGCATAATGGTCAGGAGCTGAAAGTGAGTCGCAGTTACAAAGACCGAATTAAACAGTTAGTGTTGGGCCAAGCGTAAGTTAACTGTTTCCTCGTTTGTTGATTTAGTTTGTGCCGATGTGATCGCGGGCAGAATGCTGCACGTAAGCTCAATGAGTTAATCATCATGCGCAGGAGCGACGATGAAAGTCCGTGGCCTAATAATCATTTTAATCAGCTTATTCCTTTTAGCTAGTTGCTCGAGTCGACAACTAGGCTATCGTTATGCCGAAAACTTAGTTGCTTGGCAGTTGCACCAATCTATTTCGCTAGACCGTCAGCAACGCCGAGAACTTCGGGCTGAACTTGACCGTTTTTTACAATGGCATGCGGAAACACAAATGCCAGCCTATTATCAATTTTTGCAAACCTTGGAAGGGGACCTGGATCAACAGCCCATGACTGAAGAGAAACTCGCTGACTACAGTGAGCAAGTACTGCAGTTTTGGTACGATTTTCGCCTTGAGCTGTTGCCATATGCAATGCGCTTCTTAGCCGAACTGTCCAGCGAACAACAGCAAAACCTTATTCTTTCATTGCAGGAACGTTTTACCGACGATGAACAAGCCGATTCTAGTCAATCCGAGCTCCATCAGGAACGGATTAAACAAATGGAAGCTCGGGTTAAAACCGGTTTCGGTCGTTTACATCGCCAACAGCAAGCCTACATCGCAGATTGGGCAGCAACTAGTCTAGACAACAGAGAGTTGTGGCAAGCCTATCAACTTGCTTGGCTTGATGGTTTTACCAATGCCATGATGCTTCCCCCGGACTCAGATGTGTACCAAGCGCTCATCAGCCGCCTCTTTTTGACACCAGAAGAATGGCGCAGCGATGCGTTGCAGGACACTGTGGCGCACAATGAGCAAACGGGGACACGTTTACTGTTGGATCTAATCAATAGTTCAGACGCGCGACAGCAGCGTCACTTGCGACGTGAAATTGAGCGTTTACGTCGTGATTTACGAGGGATGATGCGCCAGCGTGGTGTTTCGGTTTAACAAAACACCACGGTGAACGGCTATTTGAAACGTGGAACTAAACTTGCAGAATCTTGCTGGTATTTGTCTTCCCGACCGTTTCCATCACATCGCCATGGGTAATAATGACCATGTCACCTTTTTCTAACAACCCACGTGCACGAATGAGCTCGATAGCGTCACGCAACACGTTTTGTGGGTCAGACTGAGTCGAATCGAAATAGGTCGGATAAACACCGCGGTACAGGTTGGCCCGGTTCAACGAGTGCTGATGACGTGACAGCGCAAAGATTGGTAGATCGGTATGAATCCGCGACATCAGCTTGGCCGTGTGGCCAGATTCAGTTAGAGCGATAATCGCTTTGACACCTGCGAGATGGTTCGCTGTATACATGGCGGCGAGCGCGGTCGCTTGAGCAACAGATGTAACAGGCTCTTCAACCACATCGCGGGTTAAGCGCAATGCTGGGTATTCTTCTGCACCCCGGCAAATTTCTGCCATGGCTTTGACGGTTTCAACCGGGTATTTACCCGCAGCAGTTTCAGCGCTTAACATCACGGCGTCGGTGCCATCGAGAACGGCGTTAGCAACGTCCATGACTTCTGCACGGGTCGGCATTGAATTGTCGATCATCGACTCCATCATTTGCGTGGCGGTAATCACGACTCGATTAAGCTCTCGAGCCCGCTTAATAATGCGTTTTTGCTTACCAACAAGCTGGGCGTCACCAATTTCAACACCTAAATCACCGCGGGCGACCATGACTACGTCAGAGTTTTCGATGAGATCATCAAGGGCGGTGTCGGTTGCAACGGTTTCCGCACGTTCGATTTTGGCGCAGATTGCACCATCACAACCAGCCTTGTTTAATAGCGCCCGAGCCAACTGTAAATCTGCGCCGCTGCGAGGGAAGGAGACAGCCAGAATGTCGACGTCGATTTCTGCTGCGACTTCAATATCACGATAATCTTTGTCGGTTAAAGCGGCAGCGGAGAGGCCTCCACCGAGTCGATTAATCCCTTTATTATTGGATAACTTACCGCCAACGGTGACGACAGTATGAATGCGGCTGCCTTCGACACGGTCCACGGTTAAGCGCATGCGTCCGTCGTCAAGTAATAACACATCGCCTGCAATCAGGTCTTTGGGGAGATCTTTATAGTCAAGGCCGACTTGATGTTCGTCGCCAGCATCGTTTGGTAATGACGCATCCAAAATAAACGGTGCACCATCTTCTAGTTCTACACTACCGTTTTGAAAACGAGCAACACGAATTTTAGGGCCTTGCAGGTCGCCAAGGATTGCAACATGTTTCCCTAAACGCGCTGCAATGTCGCGTACTTGCTGTGCACGCTCGATATGGTCCTCTGATTTCCCGTGAGAAAAGTTGAGACGGACAACGTTTGCGCCAGCGTTAATTAACTTTTCTAAAACACCCGGCTTATCCGTAGCAGGACCAAGAGTAGTGACAATTTTAGTACGACGTAACATGTTGCAGAGCCCTAATCATTCAGCTTAAAAGTGGGTTAAATAATAACACAGTGATGATGACCAATGTATGGCTGTAATCGAGTATTTCCACTTTTTCGTTTTTTCCGGAAATAGAAGTTACGGAAAGTCGACCTAGCGGTGGCGGCCTCTCCGCT
>JAMCWV010000098.1 GCA_023481025.1 Gammaproteobacteria bacterium | reverse complement strand
TGCTGGCCGTGTACCATGAGACTTAACAGGAAGTTCGTCAGACAAAGGTGTCGAACGTGCCATCGAAGCTGTTAAATCGCATATAAAGCGCTGTATTGTAACTGAACACTTGCCGGAGCGAAACGTTTGCTGCGCGTTAGCTTGATATGTGGACGAACTTGAGAATTACAAGCGTTGCTTCTGTTTTCTACTGAAACGTGGCAAATTAACTCCTGCTATCATGCTTTAAAAGCAATCATCGAGCGAGAAAAACAAGCTCATTTGCGAGGAAATTAGGTTTAATGGATACATGGTTTTATATTGCTGATCTGGCTGGTGTTGCAGTGTTTGCCATCGCTGGAACGTTATTGGCATTTCGCAAACAAATGGACGGCTTTGGTGTGATCGTCCTCGCTTCAGTCACGGCCATTGGCGGCGGTACCACTCGCGATTTGATTCTCGATGTTCCGGTATTTTGGTTGCACGACCCGACCTACTTTGCGGTGATTGCCATTGCTGCTTTTTCGACCATCATCTGGCTGCGTTACAAAGCTTACATTCCATTAAATCGTTTATTAATCGCGGATGCCTTGGGTATCGCCTTTTTCACAGTATTGGGCACGGAAAAGGCATTAAATGCAGGGGTCAGCCCGATTGTTGCCATAATTTTAGGTACCATGACAGCAGTCTTTGGCGGCATGTTACGGGATGTGCTTGCCCGCGATATTCCAATGGTGCTGAAAAGCGAGTTGTATGCCACCACCTGTATCGCCGGCTCACTGATTTACGTTCTGTTTAACAGCTACAGCCAAACCCTAGCAATGTTGGCGGCCATGACGGTCACGCTGATTTTCCGCTTTGGAGCGATTCGTTACGGCTGGTCATTAACCGTCTTCAAAGAGCATAAATAGGCCGTTACAACGGTTCTCGTCTGTTGCAGACCTACAGAACGAAAAGTCCCACTTCATGAACCATGATCATGCGTTTCCATGAAGTGGGAATTTGTCACTGGATTACAGCGACTAACCACCGAGACGACGACGTAAGCGATCCCGCAGTTGATCACCGATATTTAGATCATCGGGATTGACTGACAGCAACTCGCCTAAAACATCGTCGAAGTTTTTACCTTGCTCTAAACTTCCCACTAAGCTTTGCAATCTCGGATCGAGGTTTTCAGTGGCGACACTGACGCGCTGTTGCAAATCTTGGCGCAGGTGAGCCATTTGTTCATCCGCTTCCGCGGTTAGCCTTGCGGTCATGAGCCGCTGTAATTGCGCATCAAGGTCAGACCGTAAAGACAGTCCCGGTGCCTGCATCGGGCCAGAAACATTCAAATTCATGTCGAAGGCGTTAATTTGGCCGACGACATCACTAAGAATTTGCGCCCAGCGCGCGTCACCAGTGAGTTCGAGTGCGACATCTTGCATCGCAATCACACCACCACCAGTCAACTGACCTGATTCAACACCAATTTGTCCCTCAGAATTCAACATGGCTCCGAGCAAACGGGCAACCACATCATTCTGCGCAAACAACTGCTGTTCAACCAGGTTTACACCGCGAATTCGCCACGCTTGCTGGCCCATAAAGCCACGCAAATCGCTCAGTGCAAATTCACCGTTCAAGGATAGTTCTTGCCAATACGACGACTCAGACGCAGCGACTGCGAAAGTCGAAGGATTGCCGCCAATCCGATCATGCTGCCAAGTGATATTCGCCCAATCCATACTCAGGTGCGTGTCTGGTAAGCGGATATCTGTCACCGCTCGTTCAATTAAAAAGACGGGCCGTTGAGCACGGTCAAAGTCAATAAAGCGCCCTTCCCAACGACTCGGCTTCACTTCCTCGTCTTCCGAACGCTGCAACATGGGGCCAATGAAGTCGAATGCCATCAATAAGTATTGGCTCCATTGTTCGACTTTAGGACCAAATAAGACACCGCTCAACTGACTCATGCTGTCATTATCGAAGCGCAACAAGCTGCGCACCCGCTCGATATCTTGACCCGGCGCTGCACGCACAGCATCTAAGTCAGCACGCAAAACGTTAACCGCCTCTTCGCTGGTCGCAACAAAAGCTCGAACGGCTTCGCGATCTTGACGCATATCGCGCTGCAAAGTTCGCAATTCTTCGCGCAATCTCAGCAACTCTTCAGGATTGCGTGGCCGTGCTTCAGTAATTGCTTCCACACGTTCTCGATAAGCTTCCATTTTTTCCCGCTCGGGCAAGTTTTCCCGCGCTTCCTCAACATTTGCACGTTGTGTTTCATAATTCGATTGAGCTTGCTCAATGACACCCGGCGTGCGAATTTCGCTGCGCTCTAACACACCCTCAACCGTCGGGATTTCAATGTCGAGATCCGCCAATGTTTGACGCCAATCAAACGGCTCACTTTCGCGTTGAAAGTCGGAGCGGACACGCCCAGGACTGCGACGCGCTTCAGCCATGGCGATACCTGAAACTTCTAAATCGGTAATGTGTACACGCCCGATGACTGCATCCCAAAAATACAATTCCGCACGTGCCCGATTAGCTTGCAGGCGATTGAATTCAGGGGCTTCGGGGTCAGTGAACTGGATCTCCTCCATATTCACACTAAATGGCGACCAATTAATTTGCACACTGGCAATGTTCACTTCTGCGCCATTGGCACGCGTTAAACCGTATTC
>JAMCWV010000058.1:1508-2676 GCA_023481025.1 Gammaproteobacteria bacterium | reverse complement strand
GATGGTATGAAATTTAAAAAAACACAGTTAGCTGTAGTCGTGGGTATGACGCTGGCCTCTTTTTCACTCGCGCAGGCAGGTACCGGAAGTGGGGAGGTGACTTTCATTCACATGGGCGACTTGCATGGGCATCTGATTCCGCATCCGAACGTTCGCAGTGATGGCAAGGGACAAAACGAGGGAGGCGTAGCGCGCATCTACTCGCTGATTCAGGATATTCGTCGGGCCAACCCCCGGCAAACCTTGCTGGTGAATACAGGCGACACGCTCCACGGCGGTGCTGAAGCCCTGTTCACACAGGGCGGGGCAATGATAAAAGTTTTGAACCTGTTCGGTATTGATGCCTATGCACCAGGAAACTGGGATTTTGTATACGGCGCGGATAAATTCATCGAATACTTCGTCAGCAAGCCTATCCAGGCCAACTGGAATCCTGTTATTTCCAACCTTTACTATGACAACTATCCCGGCGCAGAAGCCAAAAGTGGACAGCACGTTGTGGCGCCTTACACCATCAAGACCATTAACGGCTTGCGCATCGGGATTTTGGGATTTACCTCTGACCGGGGTCCACAAGCGGGTGATCCGAACATCACGAAAGGATTGAAATTTACCGATGGCACGGCTGAGTACGCAAAATACGTCAAAGTACTGCGTGATGAGGAAAACGTGGATTTGGTCGTGGTGATATCCGAGCTTGGATTGCATAGCAATCTGACCCTGGCTGACGAGATTCCGGGTGTGGATGTCATCCTTTCATCAGACAAGCACGAAATCACAATTAAACCCATCGTCTCCAAGAACGGCACCCTCCTGGTCGAGCAGGGGATGGATGGCCAAGCGATTGGTGAATTGAAGGTGAAGGTAAAGAAGGGTGAGATCGTCGACAAAAAATATGTTTCTCACCGCATTACAGACAGCATCAAGGCCAACCCGACCAAATCCACGTTTTCCTCATCACGCAGTACTTTGACGTATTTTGCGTACTCGGCCGTACCACGCACATTAATTTTATTTTAAAGGGATGGTATGAAATTTAAAAAAACACAGTTAGCTGTAGTCGTGGGTATGACGCTGGCCTCTTTTTCACTCGCGCAGGCAGGTACCGGAAGTGGGGAGGTGACTTTCATTCACATGGGCGACTTGCATAGGCATCAATACCGAACAG
>JAMCWV010000058.1:0-1498 GCA_023481025.1 Gammaproteobacteria bacterium | reverse complement strand
AGGGGATGGATGGCCAAGCGATTGGTGAATTGAAGGTGAAGGTAAAGAAGGGTGAGATCGTCGACAAAAAATATGTTTCTCACCGCATTACAGACAGCATCAAGGCCAACCCGACCATTGCCGCTGCCGTGCAGTCCGTCCGCCGATCGTATGTCGCGGGGCCGCAATTTCAGCCAGGAAAAGTCAGGAACCCCTTCAATGGTTCGTTTTTACGCTACCCGATCGATACCGTCATAGGCCAGACCGAGATACCGTTATACCGCAGCAATTTTAGCGGCGAGGTGATGCCTGCCGTGATCGAGGGCAGCTCCCACGATTTCCTGGCCGATGCTTTCCGGGCCATGACGGGGGCCCAGTTAGGCGCCATCACGGGATTCCGCTATGGCACAACGATAGGTGTCGGACCGATCAAGCTGGAAGATATCTATCATTACATGCCGATTGGACCACAGATCGCCAAAGGCCAGTTGACCGGCGCGCAGATCAAAAAGAATCTTGAAGGCAAAGCGCAGGGTAAGCAGGGACGAGAGGGGGAATGGGTCAACGGCTGGACGGCGGGGTATAGTGGGTTGACCGCAGACTTCGATCCTCTGGCGCCCGCAGGGAATCGCTTCAGCAATATTGTGGTTAATGGCAAGCCTTTGGATCCTGCGGCCAGCTATACCGTCGCCGGTTTCTATTACGATCAGGTACCCACTTTGATCAATCGTATCCCCGCCCAGGATATCACCGTGCTCAAGGACAAGGATGGCAGCGTTTTTGACGGCACGGATGTGGTGAAAAGCTACGTGGAATCCTTGGCGGACCGGACTGTCACCACCGACAATTTGCCCCTAAACCGTATCCGTCTCATCAATCCGTTACCTAAAGCAATACACTTGAAAAACCCAAGCCGAGTCTCAAGCCTATCTTAAGATCCATGATTTTCATTTTTAAATGTAGCTCCGTAATAAAGGGACAATTGTGAGGAAAAGATTTTTGACGCTCAAGAAGTACGGCCGTTACCTAAAGCAAATACCGCACATGAATACAGCAGCCCCCTTAAATCACGACAAATTAATATGTAATATAGTATCGACTGAATAGCCCCGTACTTTAATGAAAATTCACCACAGCACTTTCGTGGCGGGATTACGGGGATATCCCAGAACTTCCATCGTCCTCAGACGGGTTTGAGCCCTTGGGCCTGTAGCGCGCATGGCCTTGCTCAACAGTCCATGCTGCGCTCCGTTACTGCCTTCATCCTTCTTCCGCGAAAAAAGGATGAAGTGGAAAAGGCGGCCTAACAACCGCCTTTAAACAGCAATGAGGTTTTTATTTCGCTCTGGATCCCAGCGGCTGCATTTCACGTATGCCATGTTCTTCCGGCGGCAACGGATTGATGAGACGGATACGGTTTAGGGGCAAATTGTCGGTGGTGACAGTCCGGTCCGCCAAGGATTCCACGTAGCTTTTCACCACATCCGTGCCGTCAAAAACGCTGCCATCCTTGTCCTTG
>JAMCWV010000204.1:1140-2707 GCA_023481025.1 Gammaproteobacteria bacterium | reverse complement strand
GCCGTTTAATGGGGTTTTACAGAGCCGAAATGTAAACCTTGGCCAATTCATACCAGCTAATGCCAATATCGGCGCCTTCTTTGGTACTGACGTCGCTGAGGTTCGCGTCGCACTTTCAGAGTTCGACCTTGCACTACTGCCAGCTATTGAGCCAGGTGAAACTGTGGATACCTTTCCGTGCGCAATTCTAACCGCTGAAGTTGCCGGTGAGTCGCGTCAATGGCAAGGTCATTTAATTCGCACCGAAGGCGTCATTGATGCGGATAGTCGTGTTACCTATGCAGTGATTGGTGTGGACGACCCCTATAACCTTGCTGAAGATGCAGACCGCTCAGCCTTGCCATTCGGTCGCTTTGTTCGCATGCAATTGCAGGGCATTGAGGTCAATGACCTAGTTGAATTGCCGCGTTATGCGGTGACCAGTAATCAACAAGTTTGGGTTATTACACCTGAGCGCACTCTCGAATTACGCGATGTTGATATTTTCCGGCGTGACCGCAATGCAGTTTATATCCGCTCAGGGTTAGCGGCAGGCGAGTTAGTGATGCTGACTCAATTAGAAAATCCGCTGAATGGACTGCGCGTGCGTATTCCAGGTGAAGAAAATCCGCATGCAACGGCTGACGGAGAATAAACATGCAGCGTGAAACTGGAATTATTGCGTGGTTTACACGCAATCGAGTTGCCGCCAACTTATTAATGTTCTTAATTATTGTTGCTGGTATTGCTGCGGTGTTTTCGATCCGCAAACAAATGTTTCCGACCATTGAGCCGAACACGATCTCGGTCCGTGTTCTGTATCCAGGCGCCGCACCGCAAGAGGTCGAACAAGGCGTTATAATCCGTATTGAAGATGCTATTGATGAAGTCGAGGGGATCAAACGGATTACGAGTAATGCGCGCGAAGGGATGGGCACGGTTACCATCGAAGTGGAATCGAACTACAACATCCAAGAAGTAATGGATGAAGTGCGCATGAACGTGGACGGTATTTCGAGTTTTCCTGCGCAAATTGAACCTCCTCTCGTTTACCGAATGCGGCCGCAAAGGCAGATTATTTGGATGTCCGTGTATGGTGATCTTGACGAACGTTCGCGAAAAAACTTAGCCCGAGAAATCCGGGATGAGGTTCGTTCTATTTCTGGAATTACCCGGGCAACGGTCGTAGGCGCCCGTAGTGATGAGATATCCATTGAGATTTCCGAGCATGATTTACGCCAGTTTGGGTTAACCTTTCAAGATATCGTTCAAGCCGTTCGCGGCACGTCGATTGATATTCCAGGCGGTACGATTCGAACACCGAATGGCGATATTTTGCTGCGTGCTAAAGGTCAAAGTTACAGCGGCCGTGAATTCGAAGATATCGTGTTATTGCGGCGTCCAGATGGGACTCGAATTACTATCGGCGACATCGCGATTGTTCGAGACGATTTTGTCGAAACACGAGCATTTGCGGAATTCGACGGTGGCCGCGCAACCTTTGTCCGTGTCGATTCTGTTGGCGATCAAAATGACCTGCAAATCGCTCGTTCAGTGAAACGTTATGTTGAGCAGAAGAAGAATGATT
>JAMCWV010000204.1:0-1130 GCA_023481025.1 Gammaproteobacteria bacterium | reverse complement strand
AGCACCGAGGAAACAAACCGGTAACCCAACCATCACCCAAAATGACCTGCAAATCGCTCGTTCAGTGAAACGTTATGTTGAGCAGAAGAAGAATGATTTGCCCGCAGGCGTATATCTCGATCATTGGGGGGATAGCTCGTATTACTTGCAGGGCCGGCTCGACCTGATGATGAAGAACATGTACTTCGGTATTGTCTTGGTCTTCCTTGCCCTAACTTTATTCTTGCAATTACGCTTGGCATTTTGGGTGATGGTTGGGTTACCGGTTTGTTTCCTCGGTGCTTTAGCCTTGATGAATCTCGCTGTCTTTGATGTTTCAGTGAACATGATTTCCTTGTTCGGCTTTATCTTAGTACTCGGGATCGTCGTCGACGATGCGATAATTATCGGCGAGAGTGCCTATTCCGAAATTGAGGCACACGGAAAGTCCGAAGAAAACGTCATTCGCGGCGCTAAGCGCGTTGCTTTGCCGGCCACATTTGGGGTGTTAACGACTATCGTCGCTTTTGTCCCGATGTTGATGGTTGGTGGTACGATGGCGGGCATTTGGGAATCCATTGCCTACGTGGTTATTTTCTGCCTGATTTTCTCGTTGATTGAGTCGAAGTGGATTTTACCCGCCCATATTAATGGCATGAAATTTTCTAAGACCGCCGATAGTAAACAAAATGCATTCCAACGTTTTCGTAACCGTTTCGCCGATGGTTTGAAAGTATTCGTGGAGAAACGATACCGGCCGTTCGCCGAAAAGTGTGTGAAATATCGCTACAATACGATCGCTGCCTTTGTCGCTCTCATGATCATTATGTTCGGTCTACTTTCCGGCGGTTTTGTCCGTTGGGTGTTCTTCCCGAATATTCCCAGTGACTTTATTTTTGCTCAAGTCCAAATGCAACCAGGTACCAATGAAGAGCGCACTGCTGGTGTTTTACGTGAACTTCGCTCAGTACTCGAAGAACTCAACGAAGAATACGAGCAAAAGCATGGTGAACCCATGGTCAAGCACGTCAATCTGTTCCTCAACAGTGCTGAGTCTGGCCAGGTGATGGTTGAGTTAGAGAAAGGCGAAAAGTTGGAGATCGATGGTTTTGTTGCGGTCAATAACTGGCGTGAACGGGTACCCGAATTAG
>JAMCWV010000054.1 GCA_023481025.1 Gammaproteobacteria bacterium | reverse complement strand
AACGCGAAGCCACCTTGTTAACGCGCATTGAAGACGCAGAAGACGATGATGAAGCGGCTGAGTATGAGTTTTTACTCGATGAACTCTCATTTCAAGTTCAGGCAGCTGAAATTCAGCAGGACGTAGGTCCAACCAAACCATTATTTGATGTGTTGTTTACTGACGCTGAGCACGGTTTTGCGGTCGGCGCGTTTGGGATGTTGCTTGAAACCCACGACGGCGGCAGCTCATGGGCTATCGTCAGTGAGCGTTTAGATAACCCAACGGCATTTCACCTCAACAAATTAGTCAGCAATGACGCAGGCGATATTTTTGTGATTGCTGAAGCAGGCCAACTGTTTCGTAGCGACGATAATGGCGCTAGTTTTGAATTGTTAGATTCACCTTATCACGGCTCTTTCTTTGGCGGGTTATTTGACCAGCAAGGGCGTTTTTGGGTCTATGGTTTGCGTGGCAACGTATTTGTGTCTGAAGACAACGGCGATACCTTTAGTGCGCTCAGCTCAAACACACGATACAACTTAAATAGCGGCACTGTGATGGCTGATGGCACCGTGGTGTTGGCAGGTCATTCGGGCACATTAGTGTTTTTCGATCAAGACACGTTAGAGGCGCAACGCTTTGAGCACAGTAGTAACGTGCCGTTGAGTGGCGTACTACAAGATGCTGGCAGCGAGTTTATTTTGGTAGGCCGCGGCGGTGTCATGCAGTTCCTGTCCCCTCAAGTTCCAGCACGCTAAAAGGATTCCGTAATGAGTGATAGCCAAGTTAAATTCTCTCAGGGGCGAGCTTCCGTGGCTGAGAACCTGTTATTTCGTTTTCGCGCGGCGTGGCTAGTTGGGTTTGCGGTGATTACCGCCTTCTTACTGTATAACGCCATGCAGGTTCGTCCGGACGCTAGCTTTAACAAGATGATTCCGGAAAACCACGAGTTCATTCAGAACTTTTATCAGTATCAGGATGATTTATCCGCGTTAGGTAATGCCATTCGGGTGTCGGTAGAAACCACAGAAGGCACAATTTTTGACGCTGAGTACCAAGACATTTTGCGTCAAGTGACCGATGAATTGTCATATATCGCGGGAGTGAATCGCTCGCAAATTCGTTCGATTTGGACGCCAAACGTGCGCTGGTCAGAAGTAACGGAAGAAGGCTTTGTTGGCGGCCCCGTGATTCCGGATAGTTACGACGGTAGCCAAGAGAGCTTGGAGCAGTTGCGTCAAAACGTATTGCGTTCAGGGGAAGTAGGTAACCTAGTCGCGAACAATTTCCGCTCGGCATTGGTGTACGTGCCGCTTAGCGAGATCAACCCTGAGACCGGCGAACAACTAGACTATGCTGAGTTTTCGCAGAACTTAGAGCGCTTAGTACGTGAGCAGTACAGCTCCGATACCATCAATATTCAGATTGTAGGTTTCGCGAAAGTTGTCGGCGATTTAATTGAAGGTGCCAACCAAGTTGGTATGTTCTTCGTGCTTGCGATGATCATCACTTTTGTGATGCTGTTCTTATACAGTCGCTGCGTTCGCAGCTCACTTATCGTACTGAGCTGTTCAATTATCGCGGTAATCTGGCAGTTGGGTATCATTCACTTGATTGGTTCTGGCATTAACCCGTATTCGATGCTGGTGCCGTTTTTGGTGTTCGCAATTGGTGTCAGCCACGGCGTGCAAATTATCAATGCGGTGATGGCAAATCGTGCTGACGGTGCGGATAAAATGTTGGCTTCACGCTATGCGTTCCGCGGCTTATATGTTGCGGGTCTCACCGCGCTGGCGTCAGATGCGATTGGCTTTACGACATTGATGGTGATTGACATCGCGGTGATCAAAGAGCTTGCGATTGCCGCCAGTATTGGTGTGGCCGTCATTGTGCTGACCAACTTAGGTTTATTGCCGATTCTGACGTCCTACTTAGATGTATCAAAGCGTGGCTTGGAGTACCAGGAATCTAAGCGCCATGCAAAGCACCCAGTGGTGGCAACATTTACTCGCTTCGCTACGCCGCGTTGGGCGATGGGAGCAGTGGCTGTTTCACTGGTGCTTGCGATGTTCGGCTTGTGGAAAGGTCAGTATCAGGAGATCGGTGACCTAGACAGCGGTGCGCCTGAGTTGCGCCCGGATTCGCGCTATAACCTTGATAACGCTTTTATGGTGGAAAACTATAGCGCGAGCACGGATATTTTCGTGGTCATGGCACAAACCCAACCAGGTCAATGTATTGCCTATAACAACATGGCGCTGATGGATCGTTTCCAATGGCACATGGAGAACGTGGATGGTGTGCAAGCGGTTCGCTCTATTGTCTATGCATCTAAAATGGGCATGGCCGGCACCAATGAAGGCAACCTGAAATGGTACAGCGTGAATCGTGACGATTTCGTAATTAATGCCTCGATTTCCCAAGCGCCAAGTGGCTTGATGAACCAAGAGTGCTCGATGGCACCGATCATTATTTACTTGAATGACCACAAAGCGCAGACCCTGAACCGGGTCGTTGAGGAAGTGCGAGCGTTCTCGTCAGAGTTCCCGACTGAAGAGCTCGACTTCTTGATGGCCGCGGGTAATGCTGGTATCGAGGCGGCGACCAACAAGGTCATTGAGACCGCGCAAATTGAGATGCTCATTTGGGTGTACAGTGTGGTTATCGCACTGTGTCTGTTAACCTTTAGAAGCATTCGCACTGTGCTGTGTATCGTGCTGCCATTGATG
>JAMCWV010000246.1 GCA_023481025.1 Gammaproteobacteria bacterium | reverse complement strand
GTCGCCAGGGCTGGTTATTTTATGATTATGGCCATCAGCACTGGTATTCGCATGGATGGTTCAGCTAATGCCCTATGCTGAACTTCACTGTTTAAGTCATTATTCATTCCTTCGCGCCGCTTCGTCACCAGCCGAACTGGTGGCACAAGCGGCAGCATTGGGCTACCGCGCAATCGCCTTAACTGATGAATGCTCTTTGGCCGGTGTGGTGAAAGCTTGGAAAGCGTCTCAGGATCATCCTGTGCAAGTCATTTGCGGTAGCGAATTTCATTGTGATGAATTCGGTTTATTTGTGCTGTTAGTCATGAATCGCCGTGGCTATTCTCAATTGTCGGCGCTGATCAGCCGCTGTCGTCGAGCGGCGGAGAAAGGTCGTTATAGTTTTCATGGCCAGCAACTCATTGAGGGTAAATTCAATGACTGTTTAGTGTTGTGGCGACCACGAAATGAAAGCGTACAAGCATTTGCAAGCTCGCTGGCCGCTGCCTTTCCAGAGCGGCATTGGCTGGTGGCACATCGCTATTTACAGAGTACGGACAGCGAGTCACTACGCAATATAAGGCGTTTGGGGAAACAGCTTGACTGGCCGATCGTTGCTGCGGGTGGTGTATTGATGCATCATGCCGAGCGCTTACCTTTATTGCATGTGTTGCAGGCGATTCAGCAACAAAAGCTAGTAACTGAGCTGGGTTGGCAGCGCCACGTGAATGCTGAACAGCGCTTACGCTCTCGCTCTGAGCTGGAACACTTATTCCCTGCTCCATGGTTAGCTGAAAGCGAGCGGATCGCTAAACATTGTCATTTTCAGCTGGATGAATTGCGCTATGAATACCCCGCTGAAGTCGTTCCGGAAGGCTTTACCGCCGATAGTTACTTACATCAGTTAGGCTTACAAGGCCTGCGTTGGCGTTATCCTGATGGTGCGCCTACAGCAATTCGCGAGCAGTTGCTACGAGAACTCGAATTAGTCGCTGAGTTAAACTTTGCGCACTTCTTTTTAACCATCTATGACATTGTTGTTTTTGCTCGCCAGCGCGGCATTCTGCATCAAGGTCGAGGATCTGCGGCAAACTCAGTCCTCTGCTATTGTTTGGGTATTACCGCGGTGAATCCCGCCCAGTCGCAATTATTGTTTGAGCGCTTTATTTCACGAGAGCGCAATGAACCGCCCGATATAGATGTCGATTTTGAGCATGAGCGGCGCGAAGAAGTCATTCAGTATATTTATGGGAAGTACGGTCGCCATCGCGCCGCGCTGGCTGCGACGGTCATCACCTATCGAATTCGCAGTGCGCTACGTGATGTCGGTAAAGCGCTTGGTTTTGCGCAGGCCCAAATTCAACAATGGATTCATCGTTTAGACCGACGTGACAGCGAGGACGGCTGGCAAGCACAGTTGCAGGAAATGGGTCTGATGAATCATCCACTGGGAGCTCATCTGATTCAATTGACCGAGAGCATTTTAGGCTTTCCCCGGCACCTTTCGCAGCACGTGGGTGGTTTTGTCATCGCCAAAGACGAGCTCAGTAACTTAGTACCAATTGAAAATGCCAGCATGCCAGAACGGACGGTCATTCAATGGGACAAAGATGATATTGAAGCGCTCTGTTTATTGAAAGTCGATGTGCTGGCTTTAGGCATGTTAACTGCAATTCGTAAAACGCTGGCGCTACTGCCCGAGTTCTATCAACAAACACAGACGTTAGCGAGTATTCCGCAAGATGACGCTGAGGTCTATCGTATGTTGCAGCGGGCAGATTCCATGGGCGTGTTTCAGATTGAGTCGCGCGCACAAATGAATATGCTACCGCGACTAAAACCGCGCTGCTTTTATGATTTGGTGGTACAAATCGCAATTGTTCGTCCGGGGCCGATTCAAGGTGACATGGTGCATCCTTATTTGCGTCGCCGCGATGGTTTAGAAGCGATTGAATACCCTAGTCCGGAAGTGGCTGAAGTGCTTAAACGCACACTTGGTGTCCCCATTTTTCAAGAGCAAGTGATCAAGTTAGCTATGGTAGCTGCAGGATTTAGTGGTGGTGAAGCGGACGCTCTACGTCGAGCAATGGCCTCTTGGCGTAGTAAAGGCACATTAATGAAGTTCGAGTCAAAGCTCATCAGCGGTATGCTAGCACGTGGTTATCAGCAAGAATTTGCCGAACGTCTATTTGCCCAAATCTGTGGCTTTGGTGAGTACGGTTTTCCTGAGTCCCATGCTGCTAGCTTCGCCAACCTCGCTTATGCCTCTTCATGGTTAAAGTGTCATTGCCCAGCCGCTTTCTATGTTGGCTTACTAAATAGCTTACCCATGGGCTTCTATTCGCCATCACAATTAGTTCAAGATGCGCGCCGCCATCAAGTGGATGTACTAGCGGTTTGTATTAATAAAAGCGCTTGGGATCACCAACTCATTCCTCGCGATTCTGGTGAGCCGGCCATCCGCTTAGGTTTTCGGTTAGTTAAAGGAATACAAAAAAAGGAACTGGAGAATTTTTTACAACAGCGACCACCTTCTGGCTTTAGCGATTTTGATCAGTTCCAGATGCAAATCCCGGAGCATGTTTTAAGCTCATCCGCTCGGGAAACATTAGCGAGTGCCGGTGCTTTCTCCGCGCTGGTTGGCAACCGCTATCAAACGCGTTGGAATTTAACGCAGTTATCGCCGCCTAAAAAAGTAGAGGGTAAAACAGCGGGGCAATGACACTTTAACCATGAAG
>JAMCWV010000205.1 GCA_023481025.1 Gammaproteobacteria bacterium | reverse complement strand
CCGCAGTTTTACGTTGAGACCGGCGAAGAGTTACTCAAGGAAGCGGCTTATATTGCCAAGCGCGCCGACCACGTCTTACCGCGGCTTTTCCGACACTTACCACGCACGCCATATGGGGTCGTGCCGGTACCGGCTGAAATCGCACCCAATTACACCCAAGGCCGCTATTCCGGACCATCGCGCGATGACGAAGCCGGCGAATACTGGGTCAACACCTATGCCGTTGAAACTCGGCCTCTCTACGAGCTCGAAGCATTAACTTTGCATGAGGGTGTTCCCGGCCATCACTTACAAATTGCCCTAGCGATGGAGATGGAGAACGTGCCGGGCTATCGTCGTTCGACCTACATTTCGGCCTTCGGTGAAGGCTGGGGTTTGTACGCGGAATATCTCGGTTTAGAAACTGGATTCTACCAAGACCCATACAGCAACTTTGGTCGGTTAACCTATGAAATGTGGCGGGCCGCACGTCTTGTTGTCGACACTGGCATGCATGCAATGGGCTGGACCCGCGATCAAGCGGTTGAGTTCCTCGGCAGTAATACTGCCCTGTCATTGCATAACGTCAATACCGAGATTGACCGCTACATTAGCTGGCCGGGTCAAGCCTTGTCCTACAAGCTCGGTGAACTCACCATCAAACGTTTGCGGGCGGAAGCAGAAGCAGCGCTGGGTGCAGACTTTGATTTACGTGAGTTCCACGACGAAGTCTTGAAGAATGGCAGCATTCCGTTGGCGACACTTGAGCAACAAATTCATGACTACATTGAAAAGAAATTAGCCGAATAAGCCGGCGCTCTGTTGTTCAATAACAAAAAAAGTCGCAGCCAGTGATGGTTGCGACTTTTCAATATGGGGTACTTATTAGCCTCGGGGTGGCACCGGTTTGCGATTCGCCAACCACACACCGAATAAGATAAAGCCCATTCCGGCCAACTGAAAGACACCAATCGTTTCACCACTCAAAACACCCAGTGTCATTGCCACAATCGGTATGAGATACGTGACCGAACTGGCGAACACGGTTGTTGCAATTTGCACTAAATGATTAAAGAGAATCAAGGCTAGTGCAGTGCCGACTACGCCGAGAACCACCACCGCAGCGAGCGAGCCCCATGCCGCCGTACTCGTGAGTTTACTCGCAACCTCGCCTGGACCAAGCAAGTACAGCAGTGCAACCGGTAATACCATTAGCAAGGAGACGCCCGTAATGGTCAGTGGGGTCTGGTCGGGTAAATAGGTCTTGATCAAGTTTAAGTTCATGCCGTAGCAGAACGTGGCAGCCACCACAAAGAGCGCATAGGCATTGAGTGTCAGTTCGCCAGAAGCATTCAGTAACACCAGCATGAGGGTGCCACCTAAACCAATCAACAAGCCAAATACAGTACGGCCAGTGACCCATTGACGAAAAATAATCGAGCCGATGATCAGCGTAAACAAAGGGGTTAGCGCATTGAGCGCGCCGGTCACGCCACTATCGATCCGGGTTTGCGCCAAGGCAAATAAAAACGCCGGTAACAAACTGCCGGTTAAACCGACCGAAGCAACAACCAACCATTGGTGACGTTTGAGTCGATGCATCCGCACCAATGCGAAGGGAGCCAAAAATGCGGCAGCGGCAGCTAAACGAACCGCCGCGACTTCGACTGGGGTAAACGTCAGCAAACCCATTTTGATCAACCAAAACGAGCTTCCCCAGACCAGAGCGAGTGTGAATAGCTTCGCCCATGTTGACCATGGGTAGGCTTGTGTATCCGTCATGTTTTACCTACGATGCGCGCGTTGCAGTAGTGCGTTATGAACTGGCACGACTGCAACCGAATGGAAGTGTTTCTGTCGGCTATTTACTCTACTCTGCGGCAGAAGGATCAGCAGCGTCGTTGGCCTCGTCAGTGGGCAACGTGAACCAACCTTGGAGCACGCGCTCTAAATCCGGCAAGCCCGATTTATTCAATGACGAAAAGGTGATGGCTTGCACATCGCCATTAAACCCTGGAAGGGCTTCCTGAATTTTCATCAGCGTGGCTTTGCGCGCGCCACTATTCAACTTATCCGCTTTCGTGAGCACAACCAATACGGGCAAATCACTAGAAACCGCCCAATGAATTAGCTCTTGGTCCAAGTCTTTCAACGGGTGGCGGATGTCCATTAACACCACTAAACCACGCAGACATTGACGCTTTTGGAGGTACTCCGAAAGCGCTTCTTGCCATTTATGTTTCATTGCCAATGGCACTTTGGCGAAACCATAACCTGGCAAATCGATTAAACGACGCTCTTCGTCCAAACTAAACACATTAATTTGTTGCGTTCGGCCTGGCGTTTTACTGGTCCGTGCCAAACTCTTTTGGCGTGTAAGAGCATTCAATGCACTTGATTTACCTGCGTTTGAACGGCCGGCAAAAGCGACTTCCAAGCCTTCGTCTGCAGGTAAATGACGAATATCGGGTGCACTGGTTATAAATCGTGCGGATTGAAAATGTACGCTTTGGCTACTCACTACGAACCTCAATTACTCAGGAAGGACGGGTATTATGAACGAATAATAGTCGACAGCCAACCATAGAACCATCAATCAGACGTTTCATCGTGGCGAGAATCGTGTAAAATAGCGACTGGAATTTTTTTCGGGCCCTGGCCCAGCTGAAGACAAAGAATAAACAGAGAAGAGAGATCATGAAAAAACTCGCGATTCTATGTGGTTTTGTGTTGTTCGCCAGTGGCGCTGCTACGGCG
>JAMCWV010000117.1 GCA_023481025.1 Gammaproteobacteria bacterium | reverse complement strand
CCAGAAGCGGCGGCAACGCCAGCAATGCTGCGATTCACTCGCAAACTAATTGGGTTGATCACTTAAGCCATCAAGGTGATGCAGCAAAAGCTTATCTCGAGCAAGGTTTTACCACGGTGCAATCGGCTCGCATGGACGGCATTTTTCGTGGCCGAGCCACTACGATTTCGTTAGCCAATGACATTCCAAACCAGCTGGTTTATAGACCTCGAGCGGCTCAATTTGCTTCCTTTGACAAGGGCAGCTCGGAACAGCAATACCCCGCGTCACTGATGGGCAGTATCGCATTAATTCGCCAAACGTTAAGCGATGCGCGCTGGTATAACGAAGCGCAAGGCCGCACGTTGGGCGATGGTTCTGTACTTGAATACAATGCAGCCCTTGCTGGCTTGCAGAACTTAGCGGATCAGGGCGTTATTTTTGAAACCAGTGATGAGCACGATGTATTGCGTGCCCATCAGGTATTCCAGGAATTCGATATTCCAGTCACCTTTGTTGGTTCAGGCTACGAATATGCGCGCATAGACGACATGCGCGCGACTTCGAGCCGTTTTATTGTGCCACTTAATTTTCCTGCTGCACCGGATGTGAGCGCTGAATTTGCAGAATTGGATGTCGATTTAGGCCACTTACGGCATTGGGAGCGTGCGCCGGGTAACCCCGCGCAATTAGCCGCGGCTGGAATTGACTTCGCCTTTACGTTGCATGGCCTGGAGAGTCGGAAAGACTTTTTACCGAACCTGCGTAAAGCGGTCGCCCATGGCTTAGGCCGTGACACGGCGTTAGCTGCGTTAACTACGCAGGCAGCGCGTATTGCTGGGGTAGAGGAGACTTCCGGTCGTATTAGCGCCGGATATCATGCTGATCTCGTGATCACGCGCGGAGATTTATTTGCCGATGGCGAGATAGTCTCAGTGTGGACGCAGGGTCGCGAGCATGTCATTCAGCCTATGCATCCGACCCAATTTGCGGGTGAGTACGAGCTCAATGTTGGCGGGCAAAGTTTAACCCTGCAGATTAACACTGGTGCACGGGACCGCGGGCAATTAAGCCAAGCAGACACGCGGGTTGATCTCGCCCATGTGCGCCGCGATGCCGACACACTTAGCTTCGCAGCTCAGCTTGAGGAATTTGGTCTTGCGGGTGTATATCGCTTCACTGTGCGTGCAGGCAGTCGTGAATACCTGCGTGGAAGTTACACCGACCCAGAGGGTCGCAGCCACGCAATTCGCGCGATACGTCAACAGCAGGAAGAAAGCAGTGCAACTGCGCAAGAACCGGCACAAATTGAGTATGTATCACGCTTAAGCTTTCCAAATATTGGTCTTGGGGTGGACGCGCCAGCACAGGCTCGCAACCTAATTATCAAGAATGCCACTATTTGGACCTCAAGCGATGCGGGTATCATTGAAAATGCGGACATGATCGTGCGCGATGGTCGTATTGTGCGCGTCGGGCAGGGGTTATCAACACCGCGCGGTTATACGGAAATCGACGCCACCGGTATGCATGTGACCCCAGGTATTGTCGATGAGCATTCGCACATTGCGATTGCACGCGGTGTGAATGAGGGCACCGAAGCGATTACTTCGGAAGTTCGGATTGGCGATGTTGTTAACCCGGATGATGTGCATATCTATCGTTCGTTAGCGGGGGGTACGACAGTTGCGCACCTACTGCACGGTTCTGCCAACCCTATCGGTGGTCAAGGTCAAACTATTAAACTGCGTTGGGGACACAACGCCGAGGGTTTGAAGTTTACCGAAACACCGCCGACGATAAAAATGGCACTAGGTGAGAACGTCAAGCAAAGTAACTGGGGTATTACCAATAACCGTTATCCGCAAACGCGCATGGGGGTCGATGCGATTATTCACGACTTCTTCCGCACCGCTCGCGAGTACCAACAAGCCCATGACGATTATGCCAATTTGAATCGTCGTGAGCGTAACCGCACCGCGCCACCAAGACGTGACTATCGCCTTGAAGCCTTGGCTGAAATTTTAGCCGAGCAACGCCATATTCACGCGCACTCGTATGTTGCTTCTGAGGTGGTGGCTTTGATGCAAACCGCGGAAGAGCTAGGTTTTAACATCCATACTTTCACGCACATTTTAGAAGGCTACAAAGTGGCGCCAGAAATGGCGGCTCACGGCGCGCGTGCTTCGACATTTGCGGATTGGTGGGCATTTAAAATTGAAGCCTTTGACGCGATTCCTTACAACGCATGTGCCATGATGGACCAAGGCGTATTGACGAGCTTGAACTCTGATAGTAACGACTTACAACGTCGGATGAATATTGAAGCGGCTAAATCAGTGCGTTATTGCGGCATGGATGAGCAAGAAGCGTTGAAAATGATCACTTTGTACCCGGCAATGCAGCTAGAAATAGCAGATTTAGTGGGTAGCTTGGAAGCGGGCAAGCACGCAGACTTTGTGCTGTGGAATGCGCATCCGTTGTCTGCCTACGCCCAAGTGCAACAAACCTGGATTGAAGGCGCGAAGTACTTTGACCGCGAGCAAGATTTAGCCCGCCGTGCCGAGATTGAAAGTGAGCGCCAACAGCTAGTCCAGCGTGTACTTGACGCAGGCAGTGATGCATTGCGTGGTAGCCGTGCGAATTACCGTGAGCAACAGCCAAGCTGGCATTGTGACACCGACCACGATGTGTGGCGCGATCACGCGCTGCATTCGGAGCACTTTGGTCAGCATTTAATGCATAGTCATTCTCACAGCCACGGAGGTCACCACT
>JAMCWV010000136.1:983-2754 GCA_023481025.1 Gammaproteobacteria bacterium | reverse complement strand
AACCGGGTAGGGTCATCCGTAAAAAATAGCCGAAGAATTGCAAGTAACCGAGCCCCATCATCATGCCCAATACCGGTGGTAAATGGAGTAGGGTATGGCAGGCTACTGCCGTTGCGATAGTCAGCAAGAAGAGCGTCATAATGCGGAAGGCGCCGCGCTTGAGTTCAACGTCTTCGTTCTGTGCGTTCGGCTTCCGGTTTTCGATAAAGAAGCTCATGATAATCGTCGGTACGAGGAAGTTGACTGCCGATGGAACAAGTAATACTAAGAACTCTTGGGCTGAAACCATACCAGCCTGCCAGACCATCAGGGTGGTGATATCACCGAATGGGCTAAATGCGCCCCCAGCGTTGGCGGCAACGACAATGTTGACACAGCAAATAGCAATAAAGCGTTTATCACCTTCCGCCACTTTCATGACCACGGCGCACATTAATAATGCGGTGGTTAGGTTGTCGGCGATGGGGGAGATTAAAAAGGAGAGAACCCCGGTTATCCAGAATAGGCTGCGATAGCTAAATCCGCGACGGATCATCCACGCTCGCAGTGCATCAAACAAACGTCGCTCTTCAAGGGCGTTGATATAAGTCATGGCCACAAGCAAGAAGAGCATGAGCTCGGCAAACTCGAGGAGGGTGTGCCGGAACGCAGTTTCAGCCGCGTCTTGCATCCCTTGCTGTGTATACACAGCGCCAATCAGTATCCAGATAACCCCTGCGGCGACCAGTACCGGCTTTGACTTGCGCATGTGTAGCTTTTCTTCGCCCATAACGAGAATATAGGCGACGATAAAAACGCCGAGTGCGATGTAACCGATACCAGAACGGGTGAGGTCAATTTCTGGCGCAGCAGCGAGCGCCATCGGGCTGAACAAGAGTCCGATAGTGAGGGTAAGCAATCCTATTGCGAGTTTCATTTGTTTTAACCTAGCGTGTTTCCAGCGCGGGGCAAACGCACTGGCGGTGCGAACAGAAGAGGCCTGCC
This sequence comes from Gammaproteobacteria bacterium, assembly GCA_023481025.1. The sequence goes on along the minus strand of JAMCWV010000136.1, from coordinate 1,770 downwards.
TTCCCGGCATAGATGGGAGCCGAAAGGCGGCGCAAGATTAGCACAAATTAAAAATAATGCGAGTACTTACTTTGGGATTTTACAGAGGTTTTCGGGGTATCTTCGACTAAAGTCTAGAAACTTAACTTGGCGATGTTACTCAGGTGCGAAAGTAAGACGCATAAGGGGCATAAAAAAACCCGCTCACAATGTGAACGGGCTTCTCTATAATGGTGCCCAGAGGCGGAATCGAACCACCGACACGGGGATTTTCAATCCCCTGCTCTACCGACTGAGCTATCTGGGCAAATACGGTTAACGCGCTTGCGTTGTGGGTGCAATTAAACGTTTTCTTCGGTTTGAAGTCAACCGCTTTTTGCGCTTTCAGGTTCAATTGCTCAGGAAATGCCCATTTTGGCTAATTTCCTGAGCAACAATTGCCCTTAAGCTTTTTTGTCGTAACGCAAATACGTGCTACCAGCGAGGCAGCGCTCGTAAAAGTCAGTCCAACGAACACCTTCACGTGGCGCTAAATTGCCTTTGCGAATTTGCTTGTCGATTGCTTTCTTGACCATTTTTGCCATGTAGTCTGTGTTGTACTGCATGGTTTCAAGCACTTTTTCAGCCGAGTGACCCGGTACGATTTCTTCAATGTAGAAGGCACCTGGCTCGTCGTCGTGGCTGAAAATATGCACTTCGGTCAAACGGCCAAATAAATTATGCATATCACCCATGACGTCTTGGTAGGCGCCGGTGAGGAACATGCCAATTGGATAGCTCTCGCCAACATGTCGATTTTCCAATCGGC
>JAMCWV010000136.1:0-973 GCA_023481025.1 Gammaproteobacteria bacterium | reverse complement strand
ACGATTGGGGCGTAGGAAATTGAGTGTTCGCCACCCAAGGTCATGACTTTGTTAGCCAATTTTACCGTCGCTATCGCAGGTGATATCAGCGATCGACACGCGCACTTCTGGCTTTTCGTGTAACCGCGTTAACGGCACGATCGGTAACAACTGACCAATCGCCCAAGTGTCTGCCGCCGATTGGAAAATCGACATGTTGGCGAGATACTGGCTCGCTAAAGTGTCTTCAAGCTCTTCTAGTTCTTGAATCTGGCGTGTTTCTTCATCGAGTTTCTGATGCACTTCAGTTAACACCAACCAATACATGGTGTCGATTTTCGCCATTTCACGAATGCTTAAAATACCGAGCTTAAATGCTTCATAAGCGCTTTGCTTGTATGCAGCCGCGTCGTTATAACGTTCCTGCGGGTGCAAATCATTGGCGCCGACCAGTTCACGCATGTTGCTGACCAACACGTGCTCACCTTCTTCAGCGGTAATGTCAAAATCGGTTGCGCCTGGGTTAATCTCGCCAACGACATTGGTTACAACTAGGCTGTGGTGAGCGGTAATCGCACGACCACTTTCACTCACAAGCTTCGGGTGAGCGACTTTCTCTAAGTCACAGATTTGCTTCACGCCGTAAACCACGTCGGCTACATATTCGTCGGTCGAGTAGTTGCGTGACGAGTCGGTGGTGGTACTGCTGCCGTCGTAATCGATACCCAAACCGCCGCCAATATCGAGATACTCGAGTGGCATGCCCATTTGTACCATTTTGGCGTATAAACGTGCGCCTTCGGTAATCGCTTCTTTAACTTTACGAATATCAGAAATCTGACTGCCGATATGGAAGTGCAACAGTTTGGCGCAGTGCAGCATGTCATGTTGCTTTAAGTATTCCATGGCATTGACGATTTCTGCGATGCTCAGACCAAACTTAGCGCGGTCACCACTTGAGCTTGACCATTTACCAGTGCTGCGAACCATCATT
>JAMCWV010000078.1 GCA_023481025.1 Gammaproteobacteria bacterium | reverse complement strand
CCGCTACATTGTCTGCGCATTATCAAGGTGTTCCTGTTGTTCACGTTCCCGTAATGGCTTCTTCATCGCAGCATATTCAGGATAATTCACTGTACAACGTGCACCGTTTTGTTGATTATCATTGTGTGCCAACACAGGCTGCGGCTGCTCAATTGTTGGTTCAGGGTGTGCATCGTAATGCTATTCATGTGTGCGGCAGCTTGCAGGCAGATTTGATTAACACGTTGGTTAATGCTATCCAATCATTACAGATTTCAGTGAGTCAGGACATTGAAGATATATGTGCATTCGCCCGGATTCAACATCAAAAAATCATTGCAGTGTTAGTGGATGCTTATGAAGCAAGCGAAACATTATTTGCGATGCTTGAGAGAGTTATGCAACAACATAAAGACGTAATGATCACTGTAATGATTAGCTCCAAACAAGAATATTCATATCTGTTTGATTATGAGCATGATCGTTATAAGGTTTGTGTGGCGCCATCATATTATGATCGTTTGTTACTGCTTTCCAAAGCACAGATTGTCATAACCAACATGCATGATGTTCACGAGGATGCTTTGTGTCTTGCGCGGCCTGTTATTTTATTGCAATCATATTCACAGTATCCAGAGACGGTATGGGCCGGTTATACGCATGTGGTTAATAAGGATATTATTGCAACACAGGCTGTTCTTGAAAAGCTTATACTGCAGCATCCAACGTATGACCTTAAGAAAATGCTGGGCAATGGTAATGCGGCTGCTGAAATTGTTCGATTCTTGCAGCCGCGAATGGTTTAATGTTCTATTTGCCCCAATGCATAATCAAATCAACCAGTAACCGCACGCCAAAACCGGTGGCTCCCGTACGGTAATAACTGATATCAGGAACATTGAACGCAGTTCCGGCAATGTCCAAGTGCGCCCAAGGCACGTTGCCCACAAAATTCTTCAAAAAGAATGCCGCTGTTACAGCGCCGGCGCGGTATCGTTCATTGCCCGTGTTGCTGATATCCGCATTTGGCGTTTTGATTGCTGCTTTGTAATCATTGTGCATTGGCAGGCGCCATACACGATCCCCTGAACGCTCAGACGCATGAACAAGCTGATGTGCGAGTTCATCATGTTGTGACATTAATCCCGCGTAGAAAGGTCCAAGAGCGTAAGAACAGGCGCCGGTAAGCGTCGCAAGGTCAATGAGCGCATCAAGTTTGTATTGCTTGACGGCATAGGCAAGCGCGTCAGCCAACACAAGACGCCCTTCAGCATCAGTATTATTTACCTCAGCTGTTACACCATTATAGAACTTGATAATGTCGCCCGGCCGCGTTGCTGAACCGCTTGGCATATTTTCAGCAAGCGGAGCAAAGGCGATAATATTTACGTGGGGTTTGAGATGGGCAATCGCTTCAATGGTGCACATAACAACGGCAGCGCCGGCCATGTCATCCTTCATAGTTTCCATGGCATTTGCAGGTTTAAGGCTCAATCCTCCTGAGTCAAAGGTTATGCCTTTACCGACAAGACCAATGGTTGGAGCTTTGTCATCACCGCAATGATATTCAACAATAACAAGTTTTGGCTCTTCAGAAGAACCCTGCGATACTGCACACAGTCCCCCCATGCCCATTTCAAGCATTTGAGTTTTGTTGATGACATTGAATTTCAATCCGTGACTTGCGGCGATCCGTTCGGTTCTTTGGGCAAATGATGTCGGTGTAATATGATTTCCCGGCAAATCACACCAGTGCCGTGCCTGATTAACGGCGTAACCAATGCGATCACCGTGATGCATTCCAACGGCACATTCATCCTTACTTATGCCATCAACACACAACGTCATGGTTATGTCCATAAGTGTTGCGGCATCAGGATCGGTAATAAAATCCAAGAATTTGTAATGAGCAATAAGCGCGGTTGCTGAACTTTCTTGTACCAGTTCACACGGAATATAACCGCAATCGTTTGCTTCAGGCAACGCAATGGCAAGTGAACCGATATTGTAGCTTTCCGCGGCCCTGATGACCAAACCCAACGCGCGGCGCACCGCTTCACGTTTGTCCGTGTGTGACATGGTTGTCAGCTTGCCAAGTCCGAAAAGCATAATAAAAATCGGTTTATCTTTTTTGAGCCCGGAAACAATAACGCTGCTGATGATAATCAAGATTGGCGCCCAATTCAATATATCTTTGGGGTTCCAACTGGATTAGAAAATAGCATGCAAACCTATGTTCAAAAACGAAACTTCTTTAATGAACAGAGTGGAAGCAATCCCTTTTTAGATACAAAAACAAAGGATACCAAGCAGAAGGTAAATTTCATCAATCGCTACTTCTATAATCTCAGTCTTGATGATCTTTCTGACAAGAAACCTTTCTACTTTGTTGGACAACCAGTAGCACAATTCGTTGACCTCTATTCAGGCGTTCTCTTTGCTTCACGCTCAGAAAAAGACACAACATTGAGACCGGTCGGCTACCTGACACGCGCTGACTTGGAAGCATTGTTAACAGCCAAGGGAGTTCGACCACCGGATCCATTTGAAGATCCAAGTTTGTATCGTCCAATGAGTGAAACGGTGTACAATCCGGAAACCGGGAAAACAGAAGAACGATATGTTGAATCAGCAGTGGGCGCAAACGGCAGGGTAACTGTTCCTAAAGATGGTTTGCCAAATAACGTAACATTTATGTATTGCGTACCGCCGGTAGCAACACCGTCAATTGACCCGGGTTCACAGACAACAAGTTCAAGTTCATCAAGCAGCTCATCATCAGGTTTTCCTTGGGATGATGTTCAAA
>JAMCWV010000270.1 GCA_023481025.1 Gammaproteobacteria bacterium | reverse complement strand
CGCCCTGACGCGCCGCAAGCAGGGTATTAATCACGGAAATTAGATGTAAAGGAACGTGATCGTTGTTCAGAACGGGAATCAGGCGTTGCATGATTAGCCTCTGTTGATTTTGCGTTTAGGTCGTTGCCGGAAACGCCCTGTAGTGTACCCGAATTTGTCTGCGGATGCTTCTTTTTTAACAGCAGCCTGCAGATTTGTAATGATGATCGAATGTGGACGAGGTGATACAATCGTGTGCTATATCAAAAGGAGTAGGACAGCGGCTATGCATATTCATGTGCTCGGTATTTGTGGCACCTTCATGGGCGGAATTGCCGCGTTGGCACAAAGCCTTGGCCATCGCGTGACTGGCTCTGATAAGAACGTTTATCCGCCGATGAGCACACAGCTTGAAGCGCTTGGAATTGACCTGTGTCGCGATGACGATTTAAACCAGCTCGATCCGGCTCCTGATTTAGTGATTATCGGTAATGCCTTGAGTCGTGGGCATCCCTTGGTGGAAGAAGTGCTTGCTCGGCGGTTGCCCTACATATCCGGGCCGCAGTGGCTAGGCGAGCAGATTTTGCGTAGCAAGCATGTACTAGCAGTGGCAGGTACCCATGGCAAAACCACGACAGCGTCGATGTTGGTATGGATTCTTCACCAAGCTGAAAAGAACCCAAGTTATTTAATTGGCGGTGTTGTGCAACCGTTTGGCCAAACGGCACGGTTAACCGACAGTGACTACTTTGTGGTTGAAGCCGACGAGTACGACACGGCTTTCTTCGACAAACGGTCGAAGTTTTTGCACTACTTTGCCGACACCTTGGTATTGAACAACTTAGAGTTCGACCATGCGGATATTTTTGCCGATTTAGCCGCGATTCAAAAACAATTTAGCTACTTGTTGCGTACAGTACCTCGCGACGGCACGATTATTTCGCCGCGACAAGAGCACGCACTGCAAGACGTGCTGGCGTCTGGTTGTTGGTCGCAACAGGTTGGTTTGCAGCAATTACTGATGCCGGGCAATCGCTTATCCGGCCTCGGTTGGGAAGCCCAGCTCCAGGACGAAGCCGGTACTGGTTTTACGCTATACTTTGACGGCGAAAAACAAGCCTGTGTGACCTGGTCGCTGCTCGGTAAACATAATGTTGCGAATGCGGTCATGGCGATGCTAGCTGCATTGCAAGTTGGTGTCGATTTGCACTCGTCTGCGCAGGCGTTAGCTGAGTTTACAGCGCCGGCGCGGCGATTACAGTTACGCGGCACGGTTGCAGGCGTATCGGTGTATGATGATTTCGCCCATCACCCGACGGCAATTGCGACAACATTGCAAGCGATGCGCGCCCGGTTTGGCCCAACTGCGCGCATTGTTGCCGTCTTTGAGCCTCGCTCGAATACAATGAAAGCAGGCGTGCATCGACACACCTTAGCAAATGCGTTTGCCGAGGCCGACGCCGTGTATGCGCTCAACGAGTTACACACGTGGGACTTAGCAGGGCAGTTATGCGAAAGCAATGATCAGGTGGTTGTCTGTGAATCAGTCGCAGAATTAGCTGCGGCTTTGTTAGCGCGTGAACACGCTCAGGAACACTGGGTCATTATGAGCAATGGCGGGTTTGGTGGTATTCATCAACGTTTACTCGATGGCTTAGCAGCTCGAACGAATTAATCTGCCGAGATGGAGGCAAGCTATGCATGATCACGAAAGGCATACGGATCAGCGGATCACGGTTGCCATAACAGGTGCCTCGGGCGCGCCTTATGCGTTGCGCTTGCTCGAATGTTTGCTGGCGCAGAAGCAACAAGTTTATTTGCTCATCTCAAGTGCCGCGCGGGTGGTGTTTGCCACTGAAGAAAACTTAAAGTTGCCGGGTGCTCCCGCAGCAATTCAAGAAGTCTTGTGTGCGCGTTTTGGTGTCAGCACAGACCAATTAAAAGTGTTTGGCAAGGAAGAGTGGTTTTCTCCCGTAGCCTCGGGTTCGGCCGCGCCCAAGCGCATGGTGGTGGTACCATGTTCCACCGGTACCTTGTCCGCAATTGCTTCGGGGGCAAGTGATAACTTGATTGAACGTGCTGCTGATGTGATTCTGAAAGAACGCGGACAGTTGATTATCGTCCCGCGTGAGACACCGCTGCACAGTATTCATTTACAGCACATGCTGACCCTCGCCAATATGGGCGTGGTGATTATGCCTGCTGCGCCTGGGTTTTATCACCAACCGACATCGATTCAAGATCTTGTCGATTTTATTGTCGCCCGCATTCTCGACCACTTAGGTTTAGACCAAGATATTATGCCGCGCTGGGGCTATGACTCGCGCGCCAAATAAGCTATTTCGGAGATTGATATGACGTACGCACTGGAAATCAGTGAATTGCGCAAAACGTATCGTGGTGGTTTTGAAGCACTGAAAGGATTAGACCTCACGGTAAAACAAGGCGATTTTTATGCGCTGCTTGGCCCAAATGGGGCCGGCAAATCGACAACCATCGGGATTATTTCATCACTGGTGAACAAAACCTCTGGTTCAGTGAAAGTGTTTGGCTATGACTTAGACACACACATTAATGAAGTGAAGCAGCATATTGGCTTGGTTCCCCAAGAGTTTAATTTCAATCAGTTCGAAACTTTACTGCAAATTGTCATCAATCAGGCGGGCTACTATGGGGTTTCTCGCACATTAGCCAAAGAGCGCGCTGAGAAATACTTGAAGCAGTTAGGCTTGTGGGAAAAACGCAATGAGCGCGCTCGCAACCTGTCTGGTGGCATGAAACGCCGGCTAATGATTGCCCGCGCCTTGCTGCACGAACCGAAACTCCTGATTCTGGACGAACCAACCGCAGGCGTGGACATCGAGCTGCGGCGGTCAATGTGGGAGTTTCTAACCCGCATTAACAAAGAAGGTGTGACGATTATTTTGACCACGCATTATCTGGAAGAAGCGGAAATGCTCTGTCGCAATATCGGTATTATCGACAAGGGCCAGATTATCGAAAACACCACCATGAAGGCACTGCTGAACAAGCTAAATGTCGAAACCTTTGTGCTGGATTTAGAACCAGCGGAAACGCCACCGATGATAGAGTCTGCGACCATGCGCGTGCTGGACGATCACACCATTGAAGTGGATGTGGCTAAATCGGCAGGTTTAAATTCCGTGTTTACTGAGCTGTCGGCACAGAAGATTAAAGTGCTGTCGATGCGCAACAAAGCAAACCGTCTCGAAGAGCTATTCGTCAACTTAGTTGAGCAAGGTCGAGAAACCAAGGAGTCTGCAGTACATGCGTAACCCAATTTATTTTACGGCACTGAAAACCATCTGGATAAAAGAGTGCACGCGTTTTCTGCGGATTTGGGTGCAGACATTAGTACCCCCAGCGATCACTATGACGCTTTATTTCATTATTTTCGGCAGCTTAATTGGCTCGCGTATCGGTGAAATGGGCGGTGTGAGCTACATGGAGTTTATTGTTCCCGGCTTAATTATGATGTCGGTGATTACCAATGCTTATTCAAATGTGGCGTCGTCGTTCTTTAGTGCAAAATTCCAGCGTAACCTCGAAGAGATGCTCGTTGCGCCGGTATCGAACATCACAATTATCCTTGGTTATGTTGGCGGCGGAGTTGCCCGTGCTTTACTCGTAGCGATTATCGTCACTTTGGTGTCAGGCTTTTTTGTGCCGTTGCAAATTCAAAGTATCACGATGATTATTGCGACCGTGATTCTCACCGCGACTTTGTTTGCGCTTGGCGGCTTATTAAACGCGATGTTTGCGAAGTCGTTCGATGACATTTCGATTATCCCAACGTTTGTGCTGACGCCGCTGACGTATTTAGGTGGGGTATTTTACTCGATTACCTTACTGCCAAGCTTTTGGCAGGGGGTGTCGCAATTTAATCCGATTATTTACATGGTCAACGGCTTTCGATACGGATTTATTGGGGTTTCAGATATCCAACCGATGATTGCGATTGCTGTTTTACTGGTATTTAACGCCGCATTTTTCACCTTGGCATGGTACCTCCTGAAGCGTGGCACAGGGGTGAGAACCTAAACCATGCAGCAGCACTCGCGCAGTATTAGCAGCAATCAGACTGGCCCGCACGAAGACTTGCCCAGCGCCGTTGCGCGCTATTGGCACTCGAACTTTCAAAAGCCATACGCCGCCCATAGCGAAGCGGCGTTCGCCGAAGTGGACCGGCTGTTACAAACGACCAACAAGCCGTTAATTCTCGACTCCTGTTGTGGGGTCGGCGAAAGCACGGCTTACTTGGCCGCAAAGTACCCGGAAGCACTCGTGATTGGGGTCGATAAGTCGGCGCATCGGTTGGGTAAGCACGTGGCCCACCAGCGCTACGGCGAAACCGGTGAATACTTATTGGTGCGTGCCGACTTGAATGACTTTTGGCGCCTCGCGCACGCCGCAGAATGGCCGGTGAGCAAGCATTTTATTTTGTATCCGAACCCGTGGCCGAAGAAAAAGCATTTAGGGCGCCGCTGGCATGGCGCGCCGGTTTTTCCTGCGCTAGTGAAGCTCGGAGGCGAGTTAGAAATGCGCAGCAATTGGCCGATTTACCTTGAAGAGTTTGCTCTTGCACTCAATTGTTTGCAAGTTGTGGCAACCGTTACAGAATTGCCAGCCGACTTAGAACCGATTACGCCGTTTGAGCGTAAGTATCAGGCCAGTGGTCAGGCACTTTGGCACTTGTCGAGCAAATTGACCCAGCCCCAGCTGCTAGCCGCCGATGAATTAGCGGCGGTACATGAGGCTTTACTTTCATAGCGACTATACTCAATGTAGCGAGGCAGGCTACATATGTGCTAGAGTTGCCGGCTCAAAATTTTCAGTCAGGAGAATTGCGTGGCGCCCAAAACAACCGCTGAGGTCAGCATGGAGTCGTTGTTCCGCATCTTTACGGTGCCGGAAGCTCCAGACTCTACCTTGGGTCAAATTGAGAAACATTTGTCAGAGAATCTTGAAGATTTTCTGTCTTCTCATATTGTCGCGCAAGAACGTCCGCTCCACGAAATCGAGCAAGATTTCGCTGACAGCACGATACCAGAGCAGCCAGAGTTTGTTTCCAGCCACACCGAAACATTGCTGAAAAAGTTGGTTGCTCAGTCCGTCCATACCGCGTCACCCCGATTTATTGGCCACATGACATCGGCATTGCCGTATTTCTTGCTGCCACTTGCCAAACTCATGGTGGGTTTGAACCAAAACCTGGTCAAAATTGAAACCTCAAAAGCGTTCACTCCCCTTGAGCGCAATGTGTTGGGCATGCTTCATCATTTGGTTTATGGCGAAAGCGAAGCGTTCTACCACCGCTGGATGCACAATGCGGAATACTCGCTCGGTGCATTTTGTTCGGGGGGAACCGTCGCTAATATTTCCGCGTTGTGGGTTGCTCGCAACAATTTGCTGGCACCACGCAAGGGCTTTGCGGGTGTTGGCGCTGAAGGGCTTGCCGCCGGCTTAAGCCACTATGGCTATAACCGCTTGGTCATTTTAGTATCGGAGCGCGGGCATTACTCGCTTGGCAAAGCGGCCGATGTACTTGGAATTGGACGCCAAAATATTGTCACCGTAGCGACTGACGAGAATAATCGTATTCGTATCGATGCATTACGCAAGGCTGCGGCAGACGTTACCGCCAGCGGTGGCCGCGTGCTTGCTGTAGTCGGCATTGCTGGTACGACGGAAACAGGTCATATTGACCCGCTGCAAGCGATGGCCGAAGTTGCCCAAGAGTACCGTGCACACTTTCATGTTGACGCAGCTTGGGGTGGTGCCACGCTGATGTCATCGACCTACCGGCCTTTACTCGCTGGTATTGAACTTGCGGACAGTGTCACCATTGACGCGCACAAACAAATGTACGTTCCGATGGGGGCAGGCATGGTGTTGTTTAAAGATCCAGGCCTTGTGAATGCGATTGAACATCATGCCGAGTACATTATTCGCCGGGGTTCGAAAGACTTAGGTAGTCACACGATGGAAGGCTCGCGCCCGGGTATGGCGATGTTGGTGTATTCGGCTTTGCATGTGATGGGACGGCGTGGCTACGAGCTGTTAATTGACACCAGCATTCAGAAGGCCAAATACTTTGCTGACTTAATCGATCGCCAAGACGACTTTGAAGTCATTACTCACCCAGAATTGTGCTTGCTGACATACCGCTATGTGCCGTATGGCCTTAAAACGAGCTTAGCGCACGCGACACCAGAGCAAATCAAAGAAATCACGCCATTACTCAATACGCTGACGCGTTATATTCAGAAGACTCAGCGCGAAAACGGCCGAACGTTTGTGTCACGGACGAAGTTGACGCCGGCACAATATGGCCACGAAGGCAGTGTCGTGTTCCGCAGTGTGCTCGCTAATCCGCTAACCACGGAAGCTATGTTGCAGGAAATTATTGCTGAGCAACGTGAGTTAGCCAGCCATGCCAAAAACTTGATGCAGCAAATTAAAACCACAGCAGAACACTGTGGTTTACTGGTTCACGAGCCTAGCGTCTGATTTCTAGATTATCGATGAGTCGGGTTTTCCCCAAATAGGCAGCAACCAAGACCACCAATTTTGAGTCGTCTGCGCTCGGCAGCGCCAAATCAGCTTGGCGGCGAATGCTGACATAATCTGGGGTGAACCCCGCACCTTTTAAGAGCACTTGCGCTTCTTGTTCGATGTGCGAGTAGTCATCGCGACCGGCTTGTAAGGCTTCAGCAACCGCCTGCATGGCACGGTAAACCGCCGTGGCTTGCTGGCGCTCAGCGACACTTAAATAGCCATTACGTGAACTCAAGGCTAAACCATCGTCTGCCCGCACAGTATCGATACCGTGAATTTCGAGTGGCAGTGACAGATCTTGGCTCATCAGACGAATAACCATCAATTGTTGGTAATCTTTCTTGCCGAACACCGCGTGATCCGGTTGCACCATGTTTAACAATTTACAGACAATGGTCGCGACCCCACGGAAATGACCCGGGCGCGAAGCACCACACAGAATATCGCTCAAGCCAGGTACTTCAACATAGGTTTGTTCGCTGAGGCCTCGGGGGTAAATCATCTGCGTGTCTGGTGTAAATACCGCATCGGCACCGACGTCGGCTAACTTGGCCATATCGGCAGCAAGCGTCCGTGGGTATTTGTCGAGATCCTCATTCGCACCAAATTGCATGGGGTTCACATAAATACTGACAATCACTTTGCTGGCTAACTTTTTTGCCGCGGCGACTAAACGCAAGTGACCATCGTGAAGATTGCCCATGGTTGGCACAAAGGCGACTGTATCCTTGGCGTCCGCCCATTGACGGCGAACGCTACGCAGTTGTTCGAGAGACTCTAGGTGTAACATCGGTGCTAGCTACCTTCTACGGAGACGGGCAATTAATCGAAGCAATGCTCAGGTGCTGGGAACTTGCCTTGGTGTACTTCTTCAACATAGGCGGTGACGGCACCCCGTAAACTACCACCTTGCGCCAGAAAGTCCTTGGTAAACTTGGGTAGATAGTCTGCGTTCATGCCGAGCATATCGTGCATGACGAGAATTTGACCGTCGGTTTCTTTACCTGCACCAATGCCAATCACTGGGATGGTCAATGCCTTGGAAATCCGTTCGCCAACTTGAGTCGGAATACACTCGACGACTAACAATTGAGCACCCGCAGCTTCGAGTGCTTGCGCATGGTCAATTAAGGCTTGGGCACCGGCTTCATCGCGCCCTTGTACTTTGTAACCACCAATGACGTTGACCGACTGTGGCAGCAAGCCGATGTGGGCACAGACTGGAATACCTTGACGCGTGAGTGTCTGCACAGTATCAACCAGCCAATCACCACCCTCAAGTTTAACCATGTTGGCGCCGGCGCGCATCAGCTCAGCGGCATTCTCACAGGCCAGTAATGGCTCTGGGTAAGTCATAAATGGCATGTCTGCAATCACAAATGCGTCGGCACTGCCAGCGCGCACACAACGGGTGTGATACGCCACTTCGTCGAGGGTGACTGGGACGGTGGAGTCGAGACCTTGCAACACCATCCCCAGCGAATCACCAATTAAGAGCACATCGACACCGCACTCATGAAAGAGCTTGGCAAAGCTTGAGTCGTAGGCAGTCAGGGCGGTAATTTTCTCACCGTTGCGTTTTTTCTTCAGCAAACCGGCTGTTCGAATGCGACTCATGACTAACTCCTGCGTTGGGTTTTATTGAGTGCTCAACGAGCGACTAGACTGGGCTTATCATAGCAGCTTACAACACTTTGCATAAGCCGTTTAACGGAATCCGTGCGGCAGCGTCTGCGGCCGTTTGTCCGGCGCTTAAGGTTAAGTTTGGTGCGATTTCCGCAAGCGGTACCAGTACAAATTCTCGCTCGAGCATACCGGGGTGGGGCACGGTTAAACGCTCAGTGTGAAAGGCGCTGTCTGCATACAACAAGATATCGAGATCCAGCGTGCGTGCACCCCAGCGTTGCTGGCGTACGCGACCAAACTGATTTTCGATGTCTTGTAAAAAATCGAGTAGTTGCACCGCCGAAAATGAGGTGGTGAAGGTTGCGACCGCATTCACATAGTCAGGTTGATCTTGCGGGCCCATTGGCTTGCTTTGATACAGAGACGAACACTGCCAGTCGTGCAGCGCTGGGTCGCGACTTAAAACAGCCACTGCTCGCTGAAGCGTTTGCAGTGGCTGGTCAAGATTTGCGCCTAAACCGATGTAACAGCGAACAGCAGCCATGGGTGGTGCTTAATCCTTTTTCGCCGCTGGTTTACGTCGGCGCGAGCTGTTTCGTCCGCGCCGAGGTCGGCTTTTGCGCGGCCCACTTGGTTTGTGCGCAGGGGCTGGAGTCACTTCTGGCGACTGGCGCTGGAAGTCGGTCCAAAACGCACCTAGCTGTTTCAATTCCGCATTGTTTTCAATCCGGGCGCGGAGCAGCAAGAAGTCATAAGCGGCACGGAATTTCGGGTGTGACAATAAACGAATTGCGCGCTTCGGTTGGGTTTGCTTTAAGCGAAGCTGTAACAACCAAATATCACGCATCGGTAGGCTAAAACGCTTCGGAATCGAAATACTGCGTGATTGCCGGCTTAATGCATCGGCCGCCGCCACTTGATAGGCGTCGTACTCGGTGAGTCCACTTTCTAAAATAATTTCTTCAGCGCGAGCGGTCACTGGGTACCAGAGAATTGCTGCAAACAAATATGCAGGGTTCACACCTTTGTCTTGATTGAGGCGCTCGTCAGTGTCGACAAATGCTTGTCGCACCATTTGGTACTCAAGGCTTTCTGGGTTCTTCAGGGCGCTCTTCAAAACTGGGAAGAGATACTGAAATAAGTTGAGCTCAAGTAAGTACTCGAAATTCGCTAACGCCCGACGGTGGAGGAACAATTTTAAGAATTCCTCGAATAAGCGCGCGGCAGGGATATTGTCGAGTAAGCCCGATAACGGCTTAATTGGTTTGCGTGTGGCGTCTTCGATGCGCAAGCCGAGTTTCGTGGCGAAACGGACAGCGCGCAGCATTCGTACCGGATCTTCGCGATAGCGTTGTTCAGGGTCACCAATTAAACGCAATAAACCTTGGTTGAGATCGGCCAAGCCATTGGCGTAATCATAAATCGCAAAATCGGCGATCGAGTAATACAGCGCATTGACGGTAAAGTCGCGGCGCTGAGCGTCCTCTTCAATACTGCCATAGACGTTGTCACGCAGGAGCATGCCTTCATCATTTTGTTTCGAGCGTTGGGCGCCAGAACCTTCTTCGTCACTGTGGTGACCACGGAACGTTGCAACTTCAATCACGTCGCGGCCAAAGACAATATGCGCGAGTCGGAAACGGCGGCCAATCAGCCGACAGTTATTAAATAAACTCTTAATTTCTTCCGGCTGGGCGTTGGTGGCAACATCGAAGTCTTTCGGTTGCAGACCAAGCAACAGGTCACGCACACAGCCGCCGACTAGGTACGCATCAAAGCCAGCGTTATGCAGCCGATACAATACTTTTAAGGCATTGTCGGAAATATGCTCACGCGAAATTGGGTGCTCAGAGCGGGGGATACGAATCGGCAAGGCGTTTTTGCCTTGGCGTTTGCCTTTAGCTGGTTTTGCAGGTGCAGACGCTGTCGGTGGTGCGGAACGTGCATCACTGGCTGCGGTTTGCTGTTTTGGCGAATGCTCTGGAACGTCACTGCGAGAGGTACGTTTTCTGGACGGAAGTACTTTCTTCGCAATCCTAGCGAGACGATTAATAATGGCTGAACTCCTCATGATCGAATGGCCGCAATTTTAACCTACTTTTTCGACTGTCGCCACGCATCTATTGCCCAGATGAGATATTCGTCGATGTTTGTGGCATCCGCGCTTTCAGCAACGGGCAAGCCAAGTGCAAAGGCGGCTTGTTGTAAATTCGCCAACGGTGTTTGGCTTGGCAACTCTGGGGCATGATTCTGTTTACTGAGTTTGCGGCCGTTGGCATCAAGAACGAGCGGTAAATGGGCTAATTTCGGCAAGGAAACATCAGTATTTTCAAAGTGTATGGCATTGAATGCTTGCCACAGAGTGAGCTGCCATGCCGACGCATGCAAAAGATCTTCACCCCGGACAATATCTGTAATGCCGGCAGCACGGTCGTCGCACACGACGGCCAGTTGATACGCCCACAACTGGTCGCGCCGACGCAATAGAAAATCCTCGGCGGCTTGGTGTGGATTACTGGTGACTTGACCATGAAAACGGTCGGCAAACTCGGTTACAGGGTCGCTATTAATTAGTCGCACAGCAGTACCGTCTGGGCCTAACTGGCGATTGCGGCAGTGACCGTCATAATAGTCACCGCGCGCTTTTATTTGAGCACGCGTGCATTGACAATAGTAACTACGCTGAGCAGCTGCAAGGGCATCGAGAGCAGCTTGATAACGGTCGGACTGCTGGCTTTGCCACACAACAGGGCCGTCCCAATGCAGGCCATGGGCGTCAAGTTGTCTGAGAATAGTGTCGGCAGCGCCGGGAATTTCGCGAGGTGGGTCAATGTCTTCAATGCGCAACAACCATTCACCTTGGTGTGCGCGGGCGTCAAGGTAGCTGCCAAGAGCAGCTACCAATGAGCCGGCATGCAGCGGACCAGAAGGACTCGGGGCAAAACGCCCGCGATAACGTTCAGGTTGCTGCATAGACCATTAATGGCCTTTCATTTGCTTTTCGCGGATTTCAGCGAGGCTCTTACAGTCGATACACAGGTCGGCAGTAGGGCGTGCTTCGAGGCGACGAATGCCAATCTCGATGCCGCAAGACTCGCAATAACCGAAGTCGTTGCGCTCAATTAGCTCAAGTGTCTTCTCAATTTTCTTGATTAATTTACGCTCACGATCGCGTGTGCGTAACTCAATCGCAAACTCTTCTTCTTGCGCTGCGCGATCAACTGGATCGGCATAGTTTGATGCTTCTTCCTTTAGATGACCCACAGTGCGGTCAACTTCTTCGCGCAACTGAGCACGCCAAGCTTCGAGAATACGTTTGAAGTGAGCACGTTGCTCTTCGTTCATGTATTCTTCGCCGTCCTTCTCCTGGTATGGCGCCAATTCGGCCATTGCCAGGACGCCGTGCGCTTTTCTTTCCTTAGTCGCATCAGTCATATTTTCTATCCTCCAGCAGGCAATTCTATTGAATTCACCAGCGTTCAATTAGCCTACCTAACAAAAAAGATGGGTATGTATACCAGATTGCCCCAGTGGGCGCAATTTTAACCGCTTTTTCATGCTCAGCGGACATCAAAGTCATTGAATACTTAAACTATTTTCCTAGCTTACTTCAGGAAAGAGCGTTCCTTAAATGGGTTGCCTGTAGCGAGATTTCAAGTGCTGAAATAGAAAAATAGACAGGGAGTATTTCAACGCCTGCTTGTTTCGCATGCTCAGCAAGCTTGGCATATGTCGCGTCAATATGTACTGCGGTTGCGACCGATTGGATCTGCGAATGCAAGACTGCGTAGACCAAAACTGCGCGTTGTCCGCTGGCCGCAGTGCGCGCCAGTGCCTGTAAATGCTTATGCCCGCGGGTTGATACTGCATCGGGGAAAAAACCATCCGGCTGTGAGTCAGAACTTGCATAGCTTGGGGCCTGTTCGGGGTCATACAAAGTCACCGACTTCACTTCAACATACGCGTCAGGTTTACTGTCGTGGCCGCTCAAAAACAGGTCAACGCGGCTGTCCTCGGCGTATTTTACTTCGCGCTTCAAGGTTGGATACCCAGCTAACTCGGCGATCTCGCCAGCGTCCACGGCGTCAGCCACCAGTTGATTTGCGCGTCCTGTGTTGACGCATATCCATGCACCGTCAGCGGTATGGGTGAGTTCCCAGGTATGCGGATACTTGCGTTTTGGATTATCGCTGGTGCTAAACCAAACTTCGCTACCAGGCTCGGCACACCCCGTCATTGCTCCGGTGTTTGGGCAGTGAATTGTGATATGATCGCCGTTACTTAATTCGATATCGGCTAAGAACCGTTTATAGCGGCGAAGCAAAATGCCGCGTTGCAATGGTGGATTAAATTGCATCGGGGTCTCGTTTTCCCTTACATTGAATTGTTCTTTTATTAACAGCCGGCAACATACGTGGAGATCAAGCTTATGTCCAGCGCAGTACAAGTTCGTTTCACCGAAACTCCAGCCCCAGCCCAATACAAAGGGAACAGCCAGTGTTATTTGACCGACACCGGTATGCACATTGTTTTAATGGCACAAGAAGACCTGTTGTTACGGAGCATTCAAAAGGCAGGTCGCAAATTAGACCAACTCGGTATTACCAGCATTGAACCGACCGGCGACGGTTGGACTCGCGATCGCCAGTGGGCATTAAGCCAAGGCTTCACCGACACCAAAAATACCAACACTGTGATGTTTCAAGGCGAAAGCAAAGCTGAGCTTGAGCAAATTACTGAAGTTGTGCGTTGGAGCCGGGAGCTAATCAATTTACCGTCATCGGAAATTTATCCAGAGTCGCTTTGCGAACGTGTTATTGAAAAATTGAAAGACGCGGCACCTGAACATATTCAAGCGCGTGTGGTGGCCGGTGACCAACTGTTAGCAGAAGAGCGTTTTGGTATCCATACCGTCGGCCGTGCTAGCAAGCGCGCCCCAGCGTTACTCGAGTTAGACTTCAACCCAACGGGCGACGCGAATGCGGCGGTCGATTTTGCCCTCATTGGCAAAGGCATTACCTTTGATACTGGTGGTTATAGCATTAAAAGTAACGAAGGCATGGTCGCCATGAAATGCGACATGGGTGGTGCCGCAACCGTTGCTGGCGCATTATTATTGGCTATCAAGCAAGGTTTAAACAAGCGTGTTAGCCTCCTGCTGTGCTGTGCGGAAAACATGATTGACGGCACGGCATACAAAAATGGCGACATTATCACTTACAAAAATGGCACCACCGTTGAAATCGTCAATACCGATGCAGAAGGTCGGATTGTCTTGGCCGACGGCTTACTCCGAGCCGGTGAGTTAGGTGCGAAGCGCATTATTGACGCCGCTACCCTGACTGGCGCCGCGCAAGTGGCGGTTGGTACCGAATACAATGCACTGTTTGCGGTTGACGACGCCTTTGCCGCTGAAGCCTTGCAAGCTGCAAGCGCCACCGCAGAGCCATTATGGCGCTTACCTTTGGCGCATTGGCATCAAGAGAACTGTCCTTCTGCGTTTGCCGATACCGCGAACAGTAAGCCGATTAAAGGCGGCGGCTCAGGTGGCGCAAGCAATGCGTCTGGTTTCTTGTTACGCTTTGCCCCAAATAAAGGCCAAGGTTGGGTCCATTTTGACCTTGCGGGCGCTTATCAGAACAATGCCAACGGCTTGTGGGCGGCCGGTGCAACGGGCTTAGGGATTCGGAATATTGCGGCCTTGATGCAAGCAGCAAGCTAGTCGCAAGTGCATTGTTTTAATTGCATTGTTTTTGAGGTCGCTGGTCACCTGTGCAAAACATCTTAGCGGCAGTTGCCGCAGCACTTCATAACGCAGTGGTCGTCTTACAGGCTCCGCCCGGGGCCGGTAAGTCGACCGTCTTACCTTTATACTTATTGCAGCAGCAACCTGAACTTGGCACTAAGCACCCGCAACAGATCATTCTCGTGCAACCACGGCGCGTTGCCGCGTTAAACATAGCCCATTATCTTGCTGAGCAACTAGGTGAACAAGTCGGTGAGCAAGTGGGCTACTGGGTGCGACAAGAGCGCAAAGCCAGCGCAAAAACCCGCCTTTTAGTGGTCACGGACGGGCTTTTTACCCGCATGATTCAAGCGGATCCAGAACTGACTACAGTCGCTACAGTTATCTTTGATGAGTTTCACGAGCGTAACTTACATGCGGATCTGGGGCTGGCCTTAACCCTTGAAACAAAAGAGCTACGCGCTGACCTGCAGGTGCTGATTATGTCGGCGACCCTGCCAGCTGAGACTTTGTGCACCTGGCTTGAGCAAAGTGGCCAGCCTACGCAAAGTTTTACCAGCGAAGGACGGCAGTTCCCGATTCAAACTCAATACCGGCCGACAGCACGGCTACAAGACTGGCAACAAGCTTTATTACCTGCGGTTCGCGAAGGCCTGCAGTTGGCTGAACATGGCGTTCTTGTGTTCTTGCCCGGGCAGCGGGAAATTCGGCGTTTAGCCGGTGAACTCGCCAATGAACCCGGTGTGGTGGTGATGCCATTATATGGCGGCTTGCCGCTGCGTGAGCAACGGCGAGTGTTACAACCGCTGGCGCCTGAACAACAGCAGCAAGGTCTGCGCAAAGTTGTGTTGGCAACCAATATTGTCATC
>JAMCWV010000089.1 GCA_023481025.1 Gammaproteobacteria bacterium | reverse complement strand
CGACCGCCCGAGCAACGAAAACCGCCGCGATTGACGGGATGTTAACCAAACTATGAATTTCCGTTCAGACTTTCCGCTATTCGACACTCAAATTGAATCTGCTCAAGGTGAACCGCAGTCAGGCTTGGTCTACCTTGACAGCGCGTCCTCGTGTCAGGTGCCTGAAGTTGTCGTGGCGGCGATGGCGGATTATCTTCGGTATCACCATGCGAATGTGCATCGCGGCAATTATCAACTCAGCCAACAAGCGACTGCTATGTATGAAGCGGCGCGGGGTCGGGTTGCTAATTTCCTGAGCAGCAGGCCTGAGCAAATCGTATTTAGTAAAGGCACGACCGATAGCCTCAACATGCTTGCGAGCGGCTTTGCAGATTGTGTGCAAGCCGGCGATAACGTGGTTGTGAGCTTAGCGGAGCATCATGCCAATTTCTTGCCTTGGCAACGCTTATGTGATGCCAAGGGCGCTGAGCTGAGAGTTATTCCATTGGCAAGCGACGGTCGATTTGCAGCGCTTCCCATTGACGAACGCACCCGTGTGGTTGCGGTTACCCACGCCAGCAATGTTTTAGGGATTGTTAATTCGCTGACAGAACTGACCGCGGCAGCACAGGCTGTGGGCGCGTTTGTTGTGGTCGACGCAGCACAGACTTCGGCGCACATTGCACTCGAACCGGATGCGCTGGGCATCGATGCCTTGGCGTTTTCTGCCCATAAAGTTTACGGCCCCACAGGCATTGGTGCACTGTGGTTAAGTGCGCGGGCTTCAGCACAGCTGCCGCTGTATCAAGTGGGCGGTGGCATTGTTAAACAGGTCACGGCCACGCATAGCGAGTACGTGCAAGGGGTGCAACGGTTTGAGCCGGGTACGCCGAACTTAGTCGGTATCGCTGGCTTTGTTGCGGCACTGGATTACCTTGAGCAGGCTCGAGCGCAAGGCAGCGCGATGTATCTGCAAGGCTTAACTCAGCGGCTCATCGAAGTTTTAAATGACTTCCCAGTGTTGCGAGTATTGCCGCATGGCGATGGCACTATTCCGGTGGTGAGTGTCACTAGCGACAATCCTGACGTCCACCCGAATGACATTGCCATGGTGTTGGATCAGCAGAATATCGCGGCCCGCAGTGGTCATCATTGTGCGCAGCCGTTAGTCACGAGCTTAACCACGCAAGGTTGTCTGCGGTTCTCGCTCGGTGTGTATAATCAGCCCGCGGATATTCAGCGCTTACAGCAAGGGCTGACGAAAGCGTTCGAATTGCTTTTTTGAGGTAGGCATTATTCATGCGACATCTTTGGCCTGAAACCAAAAAACTCGGCTTACTCACTGGCCCAATTCTCATTGCGCAGCTGACGCAAATGATGATGGGCGTGGTCGATACGCTCATGGCCGGGCGCATCGGTCCAACGGACTTGGCAGCAGTGGCGGTCGGCGGGGCAATTTGGATTCCGCTCACCCTGATTATATTCGGGTTTGGCTTAGCGCTGGCGCCGGTTATTTCTCACTGTGATGGCGCTGGCGAGCGATCCCAAGTCGGCCGCCATGTGCAGCAAAATTTGTATACCTGTATTTTGGCGGCGTTGCTGACCGGGTTATTGATGTATTTAGCACCGGCAGTTCTGGCGGTGATGGACGTCGAGCCTGAGTTTCGAACCATGACCCTCGACTACTTGCATTATATTGTCTGGGGACTCCCTGCGTTTGTGTTGTATGTGGTACTGCGCAACTTCTGTGAAGGCTTATCACACACCATGCCGTCGTTAGTCATTGGCGTGATCGGTTTATTGATTAACATCCCTGCGAACTATATTTTTATTTACGGCAAGCTTGGTATGCCGGCGCTGGGCGGTGCCGGTGCAGGTGTTGCGTCAGCACTTGTGCTGTGGGGCATGGCTGTAAGTCTGTTGGTGTACGTGCTCTGGTCGAAGCGGTATCGACCGGTGATGCCGTTCCGGCGCTTTTACCCGCCGAACTGGGACGACATGTGGCACTTCACCCGCATCGGTTTTCCAATTTCAATGTCGTTGTTTTTTGAAACGTCACTGTTTGCGGCGGTGGCGATTCTCATTGCGCCATTGGGTGCGATTATGGTGTCGGGCCACCAGATTGCGTTGAATGTGTCCTCGATTGTCTACATGTTCCCGCTCAGCTTGAGTATGGCGGTGACCTTACGAGTCGGCTTTGCCCTGGGCTCTCGGCAAGCGGAAGACGCGATGAATGCCTATAAAGTGGCCATGCTGCTTGGACTCAGTTTTGCCACGATCAATGGTCTTGGTATGTGGCTCGGCGGACGTTGGCTCGCAAGCTTTTACACCGAAAACACCGAAATTATTCAGTTGGCGGGGACGCTACTTGGTTTAGCGGCGATTTTCACCATATCTGATACCTTCCAAGCCATTTCGATTGGTGCCTTACGCGGCTATAAAGACACCCGCGCGGCAATGCTGGTAACGCTCATTGCCTACTGGCCGTTTGGTTTAACCGTGGGTATTGTGCTTGGCCTAACCGATTTAGTCGTGCCACGCATGGGTGCCGCCGGTTTCTGGATTGGCTTTATTTCGGGTTTAAGTGTGGCGGCCGTGCTGTTGACCGTGCGCTTGTTCCGCGTGCACTCTGATTGGGTGGCGAAAAATAATAAGCAGCACATTCTTAATGGCGGCTCTTAATGTCCGCCGTTTCTTCTTAACGTTTCTCTAGATCGCTTTCATCCTGAAATTTCGTTGTTTAAACGCAATATTTCTGACCTCATGGGATGTACCCCGTATATTGAATTTTTGTTAAATCTACGGGTTAAGTTTCATGTCGCAAAATACGCAGA
>JAMCWV010000184.1 GCA_023481025.1 Gammaproteobacteria bacterium | reverse complement strand
CTATCCGCATAAAATTTTAACTGGCCGTCGTGACGAGCTGCATACGATCCGTCAAAAGGACGGACTTCATCCGTTTCCTTGGCGGGAAGAAAGTGAATACGATGTGTTATCGGTAGGCCACTCAAGCACCTCGATCAGTTCTGCATTAGGCTTGGCCGTAGCCGCTGAAAAGGAACGTCAGAATCGTAAAGTCGTCGCCATTATTGGTGACGGAGCGATGACTGCCGGAATGGCATTTGAAGCGATGAACCACGCGGGTGATGTTTCTCCAGATATGCTGGTGATTCTCAACGACAACGAAATGTCGATTTCCGAGAACGTTGGCGCTCTCAACTCCCATTTCGCCCGGCTTCTGTCCGGTAAGTTTTATACCTCACTACGAGAAGGCGGCAAGCAGTTATTAAGTGGCATGCCAAGTATGCGTGAACTGGTCAGCCGAGCAGAAGAACATGTCAAAGGCATGGTGACGCCAGGCACGATTTTTGAGGAATTGGGTTTCAACTATATTGGACCGATTGACGGTCACGACGTTGAGAGCTTAGTCGAGACCCTGAGCAACATGCGGTCGTTGAAAGGCCCACAGCTACTCCACGTGGTAACGCGCAAAGGCAAAGGGTATGCCCCAGCAGAAAAAGATCCGATTGGTTACCATGGTGTACCGAAGTTTGACCCAATGACCGACGTTCTGCCGTCGAAAGCGCCTAAGGTTCCCTCTTACTCGCAAATTTTCGGAGACTGGTTGTGTGCAACCGCAGCAAACGATCCTCGCCTGTTCGGCATTACCCCCGCCATGCGCGAGGGCTCAGGCATGGTTGAGTTTGCTAAACGGTTCCCGCAACAGTACTTTGATGTCGCCATTGCTGAGCAGCATGCGGTCACCTTTGCCGCTGGTCTTGCTATTGCGGGCGAAAAACCTGTGGTCGCTATTTATTCGTCGTTTTTACAACGCGCCTACGACCAACTGATCCATGATGTTGCTTTACAGAATTTAGATGTGTTGTTCGCCATTGATCGTGCCGGCATTGTCGGTGCTGACGGCCCAACCCATCAAGGCGCGTTCGACTTATCCTTCTTGCGCTGTGTACCGAATATGGTGGTGATGACGCCGAGTGACGAGAACGAATGTCGCTTAATGTTACACACCGGCTACCACTATAAAGGTCCAGCTGCGGTGCGTTATCCTCGTGGTAATGGTATTGGCGCCGACTACAGTCCGTTAACCGAGCTCGAGCTTGGTCGCAGTGTCAGTCGCCGAACTGGCAAAGATGTTGCGTTTCTTAATTTTGGTACCTTACTGCCAGAGGTCTTACGCGCTGCAGAAGAGCTGGACGCGACCGTGATTGATATGCGTTTTGTCAAACCACTCGATACCCAAGCGGTCGATGAAGCTTGTGCTCAACATTCTCTGTTGGTCACGGTAGAAGAGAACGCCATCTTAGGTGGTGCGGGAAGTGCTGTAAGTGAGTACTTACGTAGCCAGAATAAGTTAACACCTATGCTGCAGATTGGTTTACCTGACCAATTTATCAAGCATGGCAGCCAAGAAGAGATTCGCGCTGAGTTAGGACTCGATAGTGACGGCCTGCTCAAGACCGTGCGCGACTATCTGGGCAAACGCTAGCAAGACGAATTCAGCTGACTATTAGAAAAAACGCTCGATGAATCATCGAGCGTTTTTGTTTGTTCAAATTGGCGTTTAAGCGATGGGTAACCAGCCATAAAACAAGGCGAGATGCATAAGAACTAGTGTCATCAAACCCGCAACAATATCGTCCAACATGATTCCCAAGCCACCGTCGACTTTCTTGTCGAACCAAAGAATCGGCCAAGGCTTGAGAACATCGAAAATACGGAAGAGGACAAACGCCACGAGCAAGGCTTGCCAAGTCACCGGCACCGCAATCATTGCTATCATGTAGCCAACGATTTCGTCCCACACAATTGCAGGTGCATCGTGCTGGCCCATCGCTTTCGCGGTCTCGCCACACAAATACACCCCGATAATCGCAAAGAAAACGACCACGCCGATGTATTCAGCCAGTCCTAAGGGAGCAAACAACCACACCAGTAAAAGTCCAGGAATTGTCCCGAACGTGCCCGGCGCTTTTGGTGCCAAACCAGTGCCAAAGCCAAGCGAACAAAAATGGATAGGGCTTTTCAGCAGTTCTTTTTTACTTAAACGTTTATGTGCATAACCCATGACGCAATCCTTATTCGCAATCTGCGACTAGAAGTGGCTATAACTACTATCGTCTAACTTGATGACTTTGTCTTTGTGGAAAAAGCGCAAGCCGCGCTGAGCTTCAATCGTACCGATACAGCTTACCGTGACACCCGCTTGGCGGACAAGACTTTCAAGCAACCCACAACGATTCTCAGGTACTGTAAAGCATAGTTCGTAGTCATCACCGCCATTGAGTTGGTAGTGCCAGCCTTCTTGCGGTTTGAGGTTGGCTCGAAAAGCAAGTGATGCAGGCAATGCATCGAGATTTACCCGAGCGCCTACTCCTGAAGCGGCGAGAATATGCTGTAAGTCACCCGCTAAGCCGTCAGAAAGATCAATCGCACTGGTCGCTTGATTGCGCAGTAACTGCCCCAGCGCAACGCGTGGCGTGGGATAAAACAGCCGCTTTTGCAACTCATCGATGGTCGCATCGCGTAATTCAATTTTACCCTGCAAACCTGCTAATGCCAGTGCTGCATCACCCAGATTGCCACTAACAAAAATACGGTCGCCGGGTTGCGCGCCGCTCCGCTGTAAACAACGATCGAGCGGCAAAATACCTTGGGCAGTCATGGGTTATGCACATAAACGTTTAAG
>JAMCWV010000180.1 GCA_023481025.1 Gammaproteobacteria bacterium | reverse complement strand
GCAGTCGATTATTCCGGTGGATACTCGTTTAGCACGTGGTATTGAACGGATTCTGCCGAAATTTGCCGGCCGTTTTGAAGCCATTGCCGTGCGGGTGCCAACGACCAATGTCACGGCTATGGATTTGAGCGTGACACTGCAAACCGAAGTCGATATTGCCACTGTAAATACCGCCTTACGGCATGCGGCACAACGAGATCTTGCCGGCATTCTTGGATATACTGAGTTACCCTTAGTGTCCTCTGATTTTAATCATGACGCACGATCAAGTATTATAGATGGCACGCAAACGCGGGTTAGCCACAAACAACTGGTGAAAGTTCTGTGCTGGTGTGACAACGAGTATCCACCGGAATAATCGACTGCGACGCCGCCCGCGCTAAGCGCAAATTATCATGATAGGCGTCGATCACTTGCTGGTCGTTCATCGCCGAGTGAATCGTGGTAATGGTGCCACTGTCGACCCCAAACGCGTCATCTAGCGCTTTGATCACCGGCACGATACAGTTGGTCGTACACGAACC
The DNA here is from genome assembly GCA_023481025.1 of Gammaproteobacteria bacterium. Next base: position 2,297 of record JAMCWV010000180.1, on the reverse strand, counting down.
ATTGGAAATAATGCGATCGCTGGCATTGAGGTCGGCGTTATTTATCCCTTGAATCAAGGTAAAATCAACATCAGGTGCTGCGGGATGGGAAAACAACACCCGCCGTGCACCGGCGTTTAAGTGCGCTTGCCCTTCAGCCCGACTCGAAAACACACCGGTACATTCCATCACGACATCAATGTCGAGCTCGCGCCACGGCAAGTCGTTGAGATCGCGCCGATGAAACACTTGAATCGCGTGTTGATTAATAAATAAGGTATCGTCTTTGTCGCTGACATGCGCTGCAAAGCGACCATGGGTCGAATCGTATTGCAACAAATGCGAAATTGCCGCGGTCGTCGCCAGCTCATTGATGGCGACGATCTCGATGCGCTGATCCCAACCGGACTCAATCCACGCGCGGGCAATACTTCGACCAATGCGCCCGAACCCATTAATGGCAACACGAATTTTCGTTGGCTGCGACTGCCCAGTTGGAACCATCGTACTTCCTTTTTCTAAAGCGCTAGCGTCTCTCTTAAAGCGCTAACGCGACTCTCTTAAAGCGCTAACGCGACTTGCACCACATTCTCAACGGTAAAACCAAAGTGGCGGAATAATTCGTCCGCTGGGGCTGATTCACCAAAGCTTGTCATGCCCACAACCGCACCGTCGAACCCGGTATATTTGTGCCAGAAGCCAGCAATACCCGCTTCAATCGCAACCCGGCGACGTACGTTTGGTGGCAGCACGCTGTCACGGTAAGCTTGATCTTGTTGGTCGAATACGCAGGTTGATGGCATTGAGACCACCCGCACTTTTTCGCCTTTAGCAGTGAGCACCTCAGCCGCTTGCATGGCCAGCTCGACTTCCGAACCGGTCGCGATCAGAATCAATTCTGGATTCGCCGCGAAGTCTTTCAATACGTACGCACCTTTGCGAACGTCAGCAAGTTGTTGCGCATCCCGTGCCATTTGCGGCACGCCTTGGCGAGTGAAAATTAAACAGGTTGGGCCGTCGGTCCGCTCAACCGCGGCTTGCCAAGCAATTGCTGATTCCACCTGGTCACATGGGCGCCAAGTTTGGCAGTTCGGCGTTAAGCGCAAGTTCGCTAACTGCTCAACCGGTTGATGGGTTGGGCCGTCTTCACCTAAACCAATCGAGTCATGGGTATACACATGAATCACTGGCTGCTTCATTAGTGCGGCCATCCGTACTGCGTTACGCGCGTATTCCATAAACATGAGGAAGGTTGCACCGTAAGGGCGGAATCCACCATGTAGCTGAATGCCATTCATAATGGCTGACATACCAAACTCACGCACACCGTAATAAATGTAGTTACCACTTGCGTCTGCCGCGGTTAAAGGCTTCGAATCCTGCCAAATGGTTAAATTAGAACCAGCAAGGTCAGCCGAACCACCCATAAGTTCTGGCAACACCGGACCAAGTGCATTCAACGCATTCTGTGACGCTTTGCGCGTTGCGACTTTCTCTGGGTTGGCTTGCAGTTTTTCAACATATGCGCTGACGGTTTCCTGCCAGTTCGCAGGCAATTCACCGGCCATCCGGCGGCTAAACTCGGCCGCTAACTCTGGGTGAGCTTCGCTGTAAGCGGCAAATAGTTCATTCCACTGCGCTTCGTCGGCAGCGCCTTTTTCTTTCGCATCCCATGCGGCGTAAACGTCTGCTGGCACTTCAAAAGCGCCGTGCTTCCAGCCCAGCGCTTCGCGCGTTTTGGCAATTTCGTCGTCACCCAGTGGTGCGCCGTGGCAGCTTTCGGTGCCCTGTTTGTTCGGTGCGCCAAAACCAATAATCGTTTTACAGCAAATCAGTGTTGGCCGCGCTGTGTCGGCTTTCGCTGCTGCAATAGCTTGTTCAATGGCATCACTGTCATGGCCGTCAACGTTGGCAATGACCTGCCAACCGTAACTTTCAAAGCGCTTCACGGTGTCATCGGTGAACCAACCTTCTACTTCACCATCAATTGAAATGCCGTTGTCGTCGTAGAACGCAATCAGTTTGCCAAGGCCAAGTGTACCCGCTAATGAACAGACTTCATGGGAAATACCTTCCATTAAACAGCCGTCGCCAAGGAAGGTGTACGTGTAGTGATCAACAATCGGGAACTGAGGCTGGTTAAATTGCGCCGCCAATGCTTTTTCAGCAATCGCCATCCCAACCGCATTCGACACACCTTGGCCAAGTGGCCCAGTGGTCGTCTCAACACCCGGGGTGTAGCCATACTCTGGGTGTCCTGGAGTTTTTGAATGCAGTTGACGGAACTGTTTTAAGTCGTCGCTGCTAACGTCGTAGCC
>JAMCWV010000103.1 GCA_023481025.1 Gammaproteobacteria bacterium | reverse complement strand
GAAGGATCGCCGCATCGCAGCCGATTTTTTGGCTTTTTCAGTTTATGTGTCGCCAGTACCATGGGCATTTCCTTGGCTGGCAATCTCTTTACCTTTCTGATTTTCTTCGAAATGTTGACGCTGGCCGTGGTGGTCTGGGTGGCGTGGTGGTGGATTACTGAGGCATTGCCGCTTCCTGTCACATCGCTGCTGCCGTTTGTCTTGCTTCCTGCCGGCGGTATTTTGACTTTCCAAGAGGCGAGTCGCTCGCTCGGCGACCACATCATTATTCTTTTTATGGGCGCGTTTATGCTCGCCAAAGCGGTCGAGGTTCGTGGCGTCCACCGTCGCCTTGCCCTGAACCTCGTTGGCTGGGTTGGTGGACACGACGGTCGTCGACTGGTCATGTCCTTTATGCTCGCCAGCGCGATTCTGTCGATGTGGATATCCAACACCGCTGCGGTCCTGGCTTTACTGCCGGTTGCACTGGCGCTGGCGGAAGCCTGCGACGACCACCGTTTCCAACGCGCGCTCTTGCTCGGTTTAGCCTATTCAGCCTCACTCGGTGGCGTGGCCACGCTCATCGGTACACCACCGAACTTAATATTCGCATCGATTTACGAGAACATCGCTGGTGAGTCGTTTGGTTTCGCTCGCTGGACGAGCATTGGCATCCCCATGGTACTGCTGGGCTTGCCGGTTATTGGCTTCTGGCTGACCCGAGGTTTGACCTTAACCGCACCATTGACGCTGCCCAAAACCGGCACCATGACCACTTACGAACGCCGCGTTCTGGCAGTGTTTGGTACGGTCATATTCCTCTGGGTGTTCCGTACCGAACCGTTCGGCGGCTGGACCGCACTTGTCGGCATGCCGAACATTGGTGACTCGACTATCGCGCTCGCAGGTGTTGTCGCCATGTTTGTCGTCAGCAACGGAAACGGTGGCCGCTTACTGAAATGGGACCAAGCGGTTGATATTCCGTGGGGGATTCTGCTGTTGTTCGCCGGCGGCATCTGCCTTGCAGCCGGTATCATGCAGAGTGGCCTCGGTGAAATCATCGGTTCTTCGCTCAGTCAGCTCGGCGGCATGCCACTTTGGCTATTGGTCTTTTTACTTACCCTCAGCGTGTCGTTTTTAACCGAGGTGACGTCCAACACTGCAACCGCAACATTGCTCATGCCCATTTTAGCGGCCACCGCGACAGCGACCGGTTTGCCCATCGAAGTCCTGATGATTCCAGCCGCCATAGCATGCAGCTGCGCGTTTTGCTTGCCTGTGGCAACACCACCCAACTCGATTGTTTTTGCCTCTAACCGAGTGACGATTAAAGAAATGGCGCGGGAAGGTTTTGTATTGAATATCTTATTGGCCGTGATAACCACGTTGGTCGTCATGGTGATGGTAGCCTAGTTAGTCCGAAAGCAAAGTGAGGAAATGAAGTGAAAAAAGCAGTATTCCCATTTTTAATGAGTTTTTATATGGCATTTTTTATGACCGCGGTTATTACTTGGATCAATACCGGTTTGGCTGACGGCTTTCTTGGTCGCTGGTGGACAGCCTTTTATATTGCTTGGCCAATTGCCGCGGGACTGATGTTGCTCGGTGCGCAACGGATTAGAAACCTGAGTGAGCGGATTGGCCAGAAGCTTTAGTGTGCGTTTGCCAATGAATTGCCAGAACGAAAAAACCCGCTAATAATAGCGGGTTTCTCGTAAATATTGGCGGATAGGGAGGGATTCGAACCCTCGATACGGGGTTACCGTATACACACTTTCCAGGCGTGCTCCTTCAGCCACTCGGACACCTATCCAGCAAGCCGCGCTATGTTAGGGAATTCGGCGATAGGAATCAAGAAAAAGCCGGAAATTTTCCATATCTTGGTTGAAATTTGTTCAGCGTTTGGGAGGAATCAATATTTCTGATACCTATGTGGGCTCGACATCGAGCGTCGAGGGTTTTGTGCATGCCGATATAAATCGATACGCACTAACGTCGATGCCAGAGTAAATAAGCGAATTTCACCATGAGCGCGGTTGTTGCTAACGCGCCGAAACTGAAGAGTGCGTAAAGCGCGCCGACCGGTAAATCGGAGAGGACGGCTTTAATCGAGTCTTTGGCATATTCGCCGGAGCTGAACGGGACGCTAATCAGGTTTAAGGCCGGAACGGCGAGTAATGCCATGGTGACGATTGTAGCGACACCGGGCGATGCGGCTTTTCGCCAACCAACTCCTAAGAACAGCAGCCCCTTATTGATGCCGTGATGACAGGCAAACACGACGATGGCAACGACTAAATATGGCGCCGCGTCTGGAAATTTGAGCGCAATCCCCAGTGCAAACGTGAGCATGCCCATTTGGCTGATACTTGAATAGGCGAGAACCGCTTTCGCTTTGCCACTCAGTACCCCAACAAATGCCGCCCCCCAAGCGCCGATGAGACCGAGAGCGATAGCGGCGTTGGCTAGTCCGTTGAGATTAATCAACGAGCCTTCGAGTGAGCCTAGTGGTAAGGTTAACAGCCAGCCGACTAAGCCGGCTTTAATCATCGCGCCGCTTAAAACCGCACTCGCAGGCGTTGGCGCTACAGGGTGAGCCAACGGCAGCCACCAATGCACACCGGCAAGACCAGCTTTCACACCGAAGCCAATGAATAGTGCTGTTGCAATCCAAAGCCCATGTTCATTGCCGGCGATTCCTTGCGGTAATTCGGACATCAGCGGCGTGTGCTCGCCGCCGACGCTTGCGGCTGCAGCGATAAGGCCAGCCAAAATAAAGGCCTCACCAATAATTGCCATGATAATGTAGATCTTACCGGCGCGAATGGCTTCGCGGGTCTCATCGTGGATGA
>JAMCWV010000022.1 GCA_023481025.1 Gammaproteobacteria bacterium | reverse complement strand
AAACAAGAGCAAGTTGCAGACTTAGCTCTTGAGCACCATTCGCTCAGCAAAGATGATTACGCGACTGAGTTCAATGTTGGATCTTTGGCAATTGGCAAAGACACTGCAAAGCTTGGCGACATTCACGCTGCACTTGAGAAAATCTATTGTGGTTCGATTGGTGCTGAGTACATGCATATCGTGTCCACTGAAGAGAAACGTTGGATTCAACAGCGTTTGGAATCTCAATTAGGCCAGCCTAAGTTCGACGCAGACATGCAAAAGCGTTTGCTTCAAGAACTTACCGCAGCAGATGGCTTGGAAAAGTATCTTGGTTCTAAATTCCCGGGCGCCAAGCGCTTCTCCCTTGAGGGTGGCGACAGCTTAGTCCCGCTTATCAAAGCCTTGATCCATCGCGGCGGCGAGAATGGTGCCAAAGAAGTGGTCATCGGTATGGCGCACCGTGGTCGTTTGAACGTCCTGATCAACGTGCTGGGTAAGCATCCCCAAGAATTATTCAATGAGTTTGCCGGTTTAGGTATCAAATCAGAGAAATCTGGTGATGTGAAATACCATATGGGCTTCTCTTCAGATTTTGCCACCAAAGGCGGTAACGTCCACCTTGCACTAGCATTCAACCCGTCACACCTGGAAATTGTGAACCCGGTTGTTATGGGCTCTGTGCGTGCACGCATGGAACGCCGTGGCTGTCAGGACGGTAGCCAAGCGTTACCTATCACAATCCATGGCGATGCGGCGATTGCGGGCCAAGGTGTGGTACAAGAGACCTTTAACTTGTCACGCACTCGCGCCTTTGGTGTCGGCGGTAGTATTCGTATCGTGGTCAACAACCAGGTTGGCTTTACCACGTCGAAGCAAGAAGACGCGCGTTCAACGCAGTATTGTACGGATATTGCGAAAATGGTGCAGGCTCCGATTTTCCACGTCAACGCCGACGATCCTGAAGCGGTTCTGTTCGTGTCTCAACTAGCCGTTGATTACCGCAATGCGTTCAAGCGCGACGTGGTGATTGATTTGGTATGTTACCGTCGTCATGGTCACAATGAAGCGGATGAGCCGAATGCGACTCAGCCACTGATGTATCAAAAGATTAAAAAGCACCCAGTTCCACGTGAGCTGTATGCAAAACGTCTTTTAGAAGCCAAAGTGATTGACGACAAGTTCGCTAAGCAGTTAGTGGCGGATTACCGTGACGCCCTGGATAAAGGCGATTGCGTAGTCGAAGAGTGGCAGCCAATGAAGGCCCATTCAGTGGACTGGTCGCCGTTTGTCGATAACGACTGGGACGTCGACTACGACTCACGTATGACTGTTGAAGAACTTGAAGACTTAGCCTTGAAGGTGAGTCATGTACCTGAAGGCTTCAAGTTGAATTCACGCGTGGCCAAAGTGTACGAAGAGCGTGTCAAAATGGCCAACGGTGAGCGTAAGCTCGACTGGGGTATGGCTGAGATGCTGGCGTACGCGAGCCTGGTCAAGCACGGTCATGGTGTGCGTATGGTTGGTCAAGATAGCGGCCGCGGCACATTCTTCCACCGTCATGCGGTTCTGCACAACCAAAAAGACGCGAAAACCTATATGCCGTTGCAGCACATTGCTGACAATCAGGCCAAGATTGAAATCTATGATTCTGTCTTGTCTGAAGAAGCGGTTATGGCGTTTGAATACGGTTACGCCACGGCTGAGCCGAATACATTGCCAATTTGGGAAGCGCAATTTGGTGATTTTGCCAACGGTGCCCAAGTGGTGATCGACCAGTTCTTGAGCTCAGGTGAGCAGAAGTGGGGGCGCTTGTGTGGCTTAACGTTGTTGTTGCCGCACGGTTACGAAGGCCAGGGCCCTGAGCATAGCTCAGCGCGTCTCGAACGCTTCTTGCAATTGTCAGCGGATCACAACTGGTCCGTGTGTACACCGACAACACCTGCGCAGGTGTACAACATGATTCGCCGTCAACAAATTCGTCCGGTTCGCCGTCCGTTAATTGTGATGACGCCGAAATCGTTGTTGCGCCATGCCGATGCCGTGTCTTCCCTTGAAGAATTAGCCGATGGTGTGTTTTATAATGTAATCGGTGAAATCGACGAGCAAGACGCGAAGAAGGTGGAGCGCGTTGTTTTCTGCGGTGGTAAAGTGTATTACGACTTGCTGAAACAGCGTCGCGAGCAAGAACTGAATAATATTGCGATTATTCGCATTGAGCAGCTGTATCCTTTCCCGCATCAGGAAATGGCCGATGTGTTGAAGCAGTACCAGCATGTGAAAGATTTTGTTTGGTGTCAGGAAGAGCCGCAAAACCAAGGCGCTTGGTATTGTTCACAGCATCACTTCCGTGAAGCAATTCCTGAAGGTGCCAAGTTGTCTTACGCTGGTCGAGCCGCTTCTGCGTCTCCAGCCGTAGGCTACGCCTCAGTGCACAAAGAGCAGCAAGAAAAATTAGTCAACGATGCGCTAACCATTAAATAGGTGAAATTTAACGATGGCGATTGAAATTAAAGTACCTGAATTACCTGAATCCGTTGCAGACGGAACGATTGCGACCTGGCACGTAAAAAAGGGTGACAAAGTCACTCGTGACCAGAATCTGGTAGACATCGAAACTGACAAAGTTGTATTGGAAGTTGTCGCAGAAGCGGACGGTGTGATTGGCGAAATTAACGCCGAAGAAGGTGACACTGTTGAAAGCAAAGCCGTGATTGGCACTATCGTTGAAGGCGACGGCGAAGCTGCTGGCTCAGACGACGATGCTGACGATGCCGAAGACGCAGAAGCAGACAGCGCTGATGATTCAGACGAGGAAGCGGAAGACGAAGGTGCAGAAGCGTCTGGTGAAAGCATTG